>CAZKDW010000074.1:0-6830 GCA_964551625.1 uncultured Thermotogae bacterium
ATACAACCGTAAGCCTTCACACCAGTGAGTCCCTGGAAGATCGAGAAGACAGCGGCTTCCCAATCGACTGACTCGTAGACTGCCTTGCGGAAACGGATGTCGTTCGAAATGGGGCTGTTCATGTTGAAGAACATGTGGAAATACGAAAGGCTTCCAACCTGAAGCACATCGACTGTGTCCATTGCCATGAAACGTGCTACATCGGAAGCAGGCATGTTGTCAGCGATTTGGATTCCGCCGGATTCGAGTTCCAGCATCATAACAGACAGTTCTGGAATTGGGCGATACGTGATCGTATCGAGATTTGGATAAACCAACCAGTAGTCTTCGTTTCGCTCTACTTTGATGTGCTCGCCGGGCAGCCATTCGACTAGTTTGAACGGACCGCTACCAATAGGAGCGAGATTGAATGCATCGTCACCCATGGCGAGAACAGTGTCCATCGGGACGATGGCTAGCGTCTCAGTACCAAAGCCAGGCGCGAATGGCGTGTACTCTGGCTTGGTGATGATATCTACGGTGTAGTCATCGATAACGATTGCTTCTTGCATCCAGATTAACTCAGTAGCGTTCGGTGAGTTGTTGGCTGTATCGGCAATCCAGTTGAATGTGAATGCGACATCTTCGGCTGTGAGGTCTTCACCATTGGTGAATTTGATGCCCTCATTGAGATAGAACCGAACCTGGGAATCGCTGATGATATCCCAGGATTTTGCGATCCACGGGGATGGCGCCAACGTTTCCGGATGCAGGATGACCAGGCCATCAAAGATGACATCGATCACGTAGGAATCGTAGGCAGAGTTAGAAATTCGCGGATCAAGATCCTTAAACGTCTGGCTTACGCCGATGACCAAATCGCCACCAACCGTCGCGCCAGGTGTTGCAGGAATTGCAGTCTGTGCGACCGCAAGTGATCCGAACACAAACAGTCCAAGAGCCAGGAACAAACAGACACGTTTCATCATTAATAGTCCTCCCTGTAGCTAGGCAGTCACGATAGCAGTGCCTCGCGACTGTAGCTGAATGAAAACTGCTATTGCTCTCTAATTTAGAACCAGAAAGCGTTCATGACCTTTGCGTCCGAGAATTCCTCAGGCAAGATCAACTGGAATGTTCCGCCAGCGACAACTTCTACGTCGATGAACGCAAACGTAGTAGAAACGGCGACCATCGTTGGCCATCCGCCGCCAAATACGACGATATCGGATGCATCAAACACGACCTCTTGGTCGAAAATGATCGTCAGTTTGGCTACATCTGTGCCAGTGTCATTGTTGAACATAAGGAACGTGTAGTAGCCGTCAATTACGATCGGCACGACTGCTTCCGCTGCTGTAACTACAACCCCTGTTAGCAGCACAAGCCCTAACAGTACTATCAGAGTTCTTTTCACTGCGTCGCCTCCTTGTAGGCTCAAGCTCAATGAATAGCATATCCTGCCTATCCTATGAGACTCAGTTGTTTGGCTCGCTTAGCCTACTCAGGCAAGTGAGCCAACTCTGCTCCTGAAACTAGTGGATCGGCGCTTGCAGTATATAGGCGCCATGAGGGAAAAGGCAAATTATCGCCTTGAAGAGCGGCACATGGCATGAGAGAAAAGGAAAATTGTTAGCTTGAAGAGCAGCACAGGGGGGCGCGGCTGAAATACTAGGATCACCTCGGGAGAGCAAGAGGTGATCCTGTGGAGCAAGAAAGGGAAGTGGTGCACACCGCGCAGTTTCAGTTCCAAGTTGTACTCGAAGTGCTCAAAGCCGTCCGTGATGCCGCAGAGATCGCGAGGGCTCACGACCTGCATCCAAGTGACAGTGGGCTTGGGCGAAACGAGGATTGAGGGAGATCAGTGGGCGACACACGACTGCCCAAAGGATCGGGACGTGTGCATATATGAGTTCGGCGAAGAGCTGCCAGAGACATGGACAGCTCTTCGCCGAATTTGTTGGCTAGCCGACCTGCTTTGGATCAAAGGCATCCCGAACACCGTCACCCAGGAAATTGAAGGCAAACAGAGTGACCGAGATGGCAATTGCCGGGAATAGCACGAGATGAGGATGCGAACGCATGGCTACGTATCCTTCATTGAGCATCATTCCCCAGCTTGGCATGGGGGGGTTGACACCCAAACCGATGAAACTCAGGAATGCTTCGTAAAGGATGAAGCTTGGTATCATCAAGGCTTGTGACACAATTGCTGGGCCGAGCACGTTCGGGAACACGTGTCGGAAGAGGATACGGAGACGCGGCGTGCCGATGGCACGCGTGGCCTCGATGTATTCTTTCTCTCGAACTGACAGGGTCATACCGCGAACCAAACGGGCCATTCCCAGCCACGACGTGATACCGATACCGACGAAGATGAAGAACATACCTCCCATTCGTGAATCGAGGGCTGATAATGCTCCCCTGAATGTTCCAGGATCAATCGTTGAGAACGTCGACTTGAAGTACACCATTAACAAGATAATGAGGATCAACGTCGGGAACCCCCACATGATATCTACGAATCGCATCATGACATTGTCTACCTTGCCGCCTGCGAACCCAGAAATAAGGCCGTAGGTCACTCCGATGAAGAAACTGGTAAATGCGCCAACCAGGGCTGCTGAAAGGGATACACGCGTACCGTAGATCAAACGACTCATGAGATCGCGTCCCATAAAGTCGCAGCCCATGAGATGTTCAGCATTCGGATGAAGGTAGTTGTCGATTATGCGGCCCTCGGTGTAGTGATAGGGCGCGATCCAGTTTGCTCCTACAGCGAGAATGAGCAGAGCAAGAACAATAACGCCTCCCACCACAGCGGCGCTGTTGCGAGACAGACGGCGCAGCGCATCCTTCATCAAACTCCGAGGTTTTCGCTCTTTCGTACCTTGCTTAACCATATTTAATAGCAACATAGGCTCTAATCTCCATTCCTAATTGTAGCGAATCCGCGGATCTAGGATTCCGTAGCTGACATCAACGAGAAGATTCATGATCACCACTGCTAGCGCAAAGATGAGCGTCATAGCCATGACGACAGGATAATCACGATTTCCCACACTTGTGACGTAGTACTTGCCAATACCCGGAATGGCAAAGATTCGTTCTACAATCATCGAACCTGTCATGATAGCAGCAAATGATGGCCCGGCGATTGTGACAACGGGGATAAGCGCATTTCGCAAACAATGCTTGATCAGCACGATACTCTCGCGGACGCCCTTGGCTCGGGCTGTTTGAATGTAATCCTCTCGGATTACTTGCAGAATAGATGCTCGTGTAATGCGGGCAAACGATGCCATAAACGCTGTTCCTAGAGTAATGGCAGGCAATACAATATGTGCCGGTGTCCCCCAAGTAGCAGCAGGAAGCCACTTCAAGTTTAGAGCAAAGATCCACATGAGCAGAGGCCCCAAGGCCATATTAGGGATAGAGAGGCCAAGCATTGAGATGAACATGGAGGCGTGGTCGACAATCGAGTTCTGACGAAAGGCACTAATTGTGCCCAATAGCACTCCTCCGATGAAGGCAATGGCGAACGAGACCGATCCCAATAGAGCGGTGACCGGCCACTGGTCGGAGAGAATTTCGTTGACTGAGCGTGAGCGATAGGCAATCGAGGGGCCTAAGTCAAAGCGGACGAACCCCCACATATAATCAAGGTACTGCTTCCAGAGTGGATCATCCAGATGATATTTGGCGTTGAGATTGTCAATGATAGCTTGAGGAAGAGCTTTCTCGGCATCGAATGGTCCGCCTGGAATGCCATGCATAAGAAGAAATGTAAGCAGGGAGACCACCAAGATGACCGGAATAACCCACAAGAGGCGGCGAATAAGAAAGGTAATCATATCACTCTCATTTACATGAAGCTGGGCGGGGCGCAAGCCCCACCCAGCTGAAGATTTACTGCTTTTTCGTTCCTAGTTGATGATATCCCATGTATCCCAGTGTTCGCCGCCGAGAGGTGCGAATGTCCGGACCACATAAGGCTTGGTCAGATTGACAATCGTGTAGAAATAAATCGGGGCGATCGCTACGTCAGTATCGCACATGAGCGTTTCCGCCTGCTTGTACAGGTCAAGACGTACTGCAGGGTCGCTCTCACGCGCTGCCTGCTCGACCAATGCATCGTAGGCAGGGCTATTGTAGTTGGCGTAGTTGGAACCGGAAGCCGAATTGAAGACTTCGTTGACCCAGTTGTTGGCGTCAGGATAGTCGGCGCACCAGCCCATGCGGTAGATCTGCGGTGCATCTGTTCGGCAGGTGTCCAGATAGACTTTCCATTCTTGGTTAACAACGTTAACCGTAACGTTCAGTGCGTCCATGAAGCTCTGAGCGACGAATTGGGCGATCTTGCTGTGCCCTTCTGACGTGTTATGCATCAGGGTAACTTCTGGGAAGCCTTCTCCGTTCGGGTAGCCGGCTTCTGCAAGATATCCCTGTGCTGCTTCTTCGTCATATGGATAGCCGATGCCTTCAGCAACACCGTCAACATGGCCGAAGATTCCCGGGCAGGTAAAGGTCTGCGCAGGGCTCTGACCACCCTTGAGGATGTAATCGATCAAGGATTGTCGGTCGATGGCTGATGCAAATGCTTTTCGCACCAAGACATTGTCGAAAGGAGCTTTTTCATTGTTGAAGCCATAGTAGTACGTGCACAGATCCGGAGCCATCGTCAGTTCTTTGCTGAGCACTGGGTCTATTTTCACGCGGTCCATGTCTTCAAGCGGCGGGGACGTCGAGTCCAAGTCTCCGACCTCGTACATGAGCATTGCTGTGGAAGCTTCTTCGATCATGTAGCAGTAGACCAGCTCAATGTTGACCTCGGCTGCATTGTAGAACGTCGCGCTCTTGTTAAGAACCAGGTGGTCGTCGTGGACCCAGGTTCCGAGTGTATAGGCACCGTTGGTGGAAATGTTCTCAGGGTCGGTCCAGTCGTCGCCGTACTCCTCGACGACGAATCGAGGAATGGGTCGGCAAACCCACAATCCTGCGATGGATGGGAAGTAGCCCGCGGGCTGAATGAGCGTGAATTCGACGGTATAGTCGTCGACTGCTCGTACACCAACGCCATCGGCTGTTCCGTCTGCGGTGTTGTATGCTTCTGCGCCCTCGACGATATAGAGCACGAAGGCATACGAAGAAGCGATAGCAGGATCGAGCGTTCGCTTGACACTATAAACTACGTCATGCGCATCTACGCTTCGTCCGTCTTTCGTCCAGGTGACGTCATTGCGAAGATGGAACGTCCAGGTGAGTCCCTCGTTGGAGCTCTCCCAGCTTGTTGCCAGCTCTGGTACGACTGCCATCGTTTCGTCATCAAAATCTGTTAGGCCGAGGAAGAGTGCCTGAATAACTTGGATCGATGTCGTATCCGTCGCGATGTTGGGGTCTAAAGATGGGGGTTCTGTATTCAGGTTCCAGTTCAAGACCTTAACCTGACCAACGGCCATGAGCCCAAAAACGAGCGTCAGGACGAGGCCGAACATAAGTGCTTTCTTCACGGGTAGCCCTCCTTGATAATACAAACGTATTACGACGGACCTCCGCACAAAATCACAACAGAGATCCGCATCCAACACGTCCTTTCTGTGTCTCCCCGCGTTCATCTCTGATAGAGATGAATCGGGAACGATTCTGCAATCTAGTGTCTAGGCGACTATGAGTATGGCAATTTGCGTGCTCATTGTCAACCATAATCCAGATCACATAAGAAGAAAGTCTCATCTATAGGGGGTCCTAGTTGAAGACGGAGAAAAGCCAATGAAGAGATACGTGTTCTTCCTGCGCTGAGTGATGTAGTATCCTGCCGAAATGGGTGCTGTGATTGTGCGAACGGCAGTTTGCTCGGCACGGAACCGTGGGTGCAAATAGGTATTGCACACTGGATTACTGCGACTGGCGCAGTGGGGCGAATCAAGACACAGAGAGAAGGGGTGGATTGGCAGAATGAAAGCGACGAATCTGGTGTCACTGCAGCACATCTCTACAGAGGATTTTTGGGAGATTCTCGAAACTGCGCGGGCTCTGAAGCTGGAGCAGCGAGCAGGCATTCGGCATGACATGCTGGCTGGGAAGACACTGGCGATGATTTTTCAGAAGCCATCGCTTCGAACGCGGGTTTCGTTCGAAACTGGCGTGTGGCGTCTGGGAGGACATGCCATCTATCTTGGCCCGTCTGACATCAAGCTTGGACAGCGTGAAACGACCGAGGATATCGCCTTGAATCTGTCTCGTTATGTGGATGGCATCATGGCTCGCGTCTTCAAGCATGAGTCGATTGCTGGGCTAGCCGAACACGCGACGGTTCCCGTTATTAATGGGCTGTGCGATGTCTATCATCCTTGCCAGGCCCTCGCTGATCTTCTCACTGTTTGGGAGAAGAAGCGGACGTTCGAGGGTCTCACCCTCACCTTTATCGGAGATGGCAACAATGTCGCCCATTCCCTGATCAATGGATGCGCCAAGGTTGGGATGTCCTTCAGGATTGCCTGTCCTATGGGTTTCGAGCCGAATCAGGACATTGTAGATGTTGCCAGAGCCGTAGGCGCAAGTGTCGAGATCTTCCATGATCCTAGGGAAGCTGCTGTTGGATCAGATGTCTTGTACACGGATGTCTGGGTCAGCATGGGGCAAGAGAGCGAAGCGTCTTCCAAGCAGAATGCGTTTGAAGGATTCACTCTGAGCGAGGAAATCGTGGCACTTGCCGACAAGGACGCGATCATCCTACATTGCCTACCAGCGCATTATGACGAGGAGATTACCTACGCAGCTTCGCGCAGCAAAGGTAGCGCAATCTTCGACCAAGCAGAGAACCGGATGCATGCGCAGAACGCAGTGCTGGC
>CAZKDW010000075.1:0-3995 GCA_964551625.1 uncultured Thermotogae bacterium
TTCCCGATGCGAATCTTCCAATCGCTGTTCTCTTGTGGCATCCCGAAGGCTACTTTATAATGCCGCCATCCCGCGCGCAAGAGGAAACCATGGACATTCGTACGTATGGAGATGCCACGCTTCGCCGAAAAGCCAAACCAATTGACACAATTGATGACGAGGTTCGCAACCTCTGTCAGCTCATGGTTGAGGTGATGATTCGCGAAAACGGCGTCGGGCTAGCCGCGCCTCAGATTGGTATCTCCAAGCGGATTTTTGTGATGGATGCAGACGACAAGTTGTACATCTTCATCAACCCAGAACTTGTCGAGCTATCTGAGGAGACAGAAGAAGTGAGAGAGGGTTGCCTAAGCGTGCCTGGAGTCAATGCCATGCTGGCTCGATCAACGCGAGCCGTTGTCGAAGGGCTCAATCTAGATGGAGAGCGTATTCGCCTAGAAGGAGAAGGCATCATCGCACGTGCCATTCAGCACGAGATGGACCATCTCAACGGCAATCTATACCTCGATCGGCTTTCGACTGCCCGTCGCCAAAGCCTCATTAAGGAGTTCCAACGCAAGCAGCGCGAGGAGGACGAGTGAATCTTGCGTTCTTAGGAACCTCTGCCTTCGCCGTGCCCGCACTCCGCGCCGTTGACGATGCCTTCGGAATTAAACTCGTGGTAACACAGCCCGATCGCCCTGCAGGTCGACATGCAGCGCTACATCCATCTCCTGTAAAGCAGGTCGCAGTGGAACGCAATCTTCCGCTGATCCAACCCGTGAACATCAATGTTCCCGAGGCTGTCCAACACCTGGGCGACCTTTCCCTCGATGCAATTGTTGTCGCATCCTACGGCCAGTTGCTGAAAGCCGTTGTCTTCGACCTTCCGAAACTTGGGACGATCAATATTCACGCCTCTCTCTTGCCTGCCTATCGGGGCGCAGCCCCCGTCAATTGGGCGATCATGCGAGGAGAGACACACACCGGTGTCGCAACCTTTTTCATTGAGAGAGGTCTTGATACTGGCGATGTGCTGATGATGGAATCCCTGAGTATTGACGCCAATGAAACAGCCATTGAATTGGAGGAGCGTTTGGCTAGTTTGGGCGCCTGCGTCATCGTCAAGACACTGCACGCGTTGGCCACAGATTCGCTCGCTGCCACACCACAGCCAACAGAAGGCGTTTCTCTTGCACCGAGCTTGACACGTGATGATGGACACATCGATTGGCTTCAGTCGGCATCACAGATTCACAATCTTGTGCGAGGCACTGCGCCTTGGCCCGGAGCCTGGACATGCCTGGGCTCCCATCGAGTGAAGATCCATCGTACGCAGGTCACCAACCTTGCATCAGGCGTCCTCAAACCAGGAGAGATCGGACTTTCAGAAACCAATCGCCTGCTCGTTGGCACGAACGACAACTTGTTGGAGATTTTGCAGTTGCAACGCGAAGGCAAGTCCAGCGTTCACGGCTGCGACTTCCTACACGGCGTGCACTTGCCAGCAAGCTTCGTTTAATCGCTTATCCTCTCAGCCGGGGGAATAATCCCATCAAGCCATTGGATTCCTGCTTACGATCCAATGCGATCGCTTCCAGAGGGAGCAAGCCCATTTCCAGCGTGTTGTGAACTGTCGCAGCAACCAAATGCCCTCCACGCACTGATCCATCCTTTCTTGCTAAGGAAACGTGCACATGAGCGATCCTCTCTCCAGCTTCATTCATTGCCAGATTCCCTTGAAGTGAGAGAAGCTCAGCCGGTTCTTTGTAGGCGTGTGTCTCATAATCGCTGCCATTCCAGTATCCCAGTTCAACGTCTCGAATCATGCCGATGCCAGCCACGATCATCGCTGCGTCGCTTTTCAACTTCCGCAATACCTTGACAAGATCTTCTCCATCCTGGAGCCTGACCACCCATTCGTGTGCATGCGTTGCTTCGATCATAGTGATTCATGGTATCGGCCGCTCTGACAATGCGCTAGTTGTTCTTCAAGCCATTGCCATCTATGCTCGTTTCGCCATGAACGACACCTCGAAGATCATGTGGATTGCAGACCGATTGGTTGAACAGTTTGGCGAGGCAGCAGTGGAGATACTTGATCCGATCGAGAACCTTGTACTCACTATCCTTTCGCAGAACACGACTGATGTCAATCGTGATCGCGCATTCGCTTCGCTGATGAAGGCCTTCGGATCAATCGACCGCGTTCGACTAGCCCCGCTGGATAAGATCGCCGAGGTGATTCAAGTTGGCGGCCTCCAACAACAGAAATCCCGCTCGATTCGAGGCGCGCTTGAGATGATCATGCAGCAACGGGGATGCCTTGAGCTTACGTTTCTCAATGACCTCTCACTTTCTAGTGCTCGTACATGGCTAACAGCACTTCCTGGCGTAGGCCCCAAGACTGCGGGCATTGTGCTTCTGTTTTCGTTCAACCGCCCTTTCTTCCCTGCTGACACGCACATACGCCGTGTCATGAGTCGCATGGGCCTGATCTCCGAGCGAGGGGATCCGCATCCTCCATTGAACAAGCTACTTCCTGCGGATCCCGCGCTCATGCAACAGCTCCACTTGCTGACAATCCGTTTGGGGCGTGAGCTATGCCACCCAAAGAAGCCTGCATGCGGCGAATGCTCGCTTCGTTCCAAATGCTTGTGGCTCCAAACGGATGGCTCAGCAAGCAAGGATGCAGTAACGTCTCCCATCTCAAAGGGAGGTAGTCACTGATGGGTCAAGCTCTGCGTCTTGCCGAGGAACTTGTGAAGCGCAACGCAACATTGGCTACTGCTGAATCCTGCACTGGCGGGGGCCTATCACAGCTTCTGACGACAATTCCTGGAGCCTCGGGCTTCTTTATTGGCGGAATCATCGCGTATCAAAATGACATCAAGAGAGACTTCCTCGGAGTTCCCCAACAAATGCTGGCTGAGTATGGAGCCGTCAGCGCTTCCACGGCCATGGCCATGGCCGAAGGGTGTCGTCATCGATTCAGCACGGACATCGCTGTAAGCATCACGGGTATTGCCGGACCTGGGGGCGGCTCAGTAGAGAAGCCAGTAGGCCTTGTATTCCTTGCCGTAGCTAGTAATAAGCGCACGCTCGTTGCCGAACATACCTTCCCTGGAGATCGAGAGCAGGTGCGCACAGCTGCCATTTCAGCTGCCCTGGATCTAATTTTCGAAGCCATCGATGAGCTAGACGTAGGCACCGTTGAGACCTAACAGACTTCTTATACGAAACGCGCAGGCTGTGATAGCATGACTTTCATGAGCCTCCTACGTAACGGGTGGAAGATCCTTCTGTCGATCGCCATTGGATTGGGAATCCTGGTCACCGTGTTGTATTTCGTTGGATGGCAAAACATGTTTGCCGAGATGGTCGCCTTGGGATTCCTTGGCATGCTCAGTGTCTTGGGGAATGTGCTCATCTCAATGACATTCTGGATTCTCTGTTGGTGGGTTATCCTACGCTCCTACGGCGTCCAACTTCCGCTACGCAGCATCATTGGCGCGCGCCTTGCCGGCTACGCCGTGAGCTACCTCACGCCAACGCTCTATTTCGGCGGTGAACCCGTGCGAGCAATGCTCGTCACCGGGAAATCGGATGCCCCAACAACGCGAATCTTCGCGACCATCGTCGTTGAGCGCTTTCTTGGCGGCCTCAGCATGATCGTGTTTATTCTCGTAGGTAGCTTCTATGCGCTTTCGTCTCCGCAGATCCCTTGGTCAGAACGCAAACTTATTGCGTTCGTTGTCGGCTTTGTCACCTTCTGGATTCTTGTCGGGCTCGTTGATTTCGCGGGAAACCTCAAGTGGATTAGCCGCATCATCCGTCTGTTGGGCAAGCCATTCGCTCGATGGAAGAACGCGCTCGAACGTGCAGCGAACAAGGTCTCAGAGACAGAAGATGAGATTCATTGCGCCTTCACAAAACATTGGAAGGGAACGCTGGTTGCGTTCCTGCTGCAAACCGTGGCTACATTCTTCGTCTACACGCGCCCTCAGTTCTTCTTC
>CAZKDW010000075.1:4095-6650 GCA_964551625.1 uncultured Thermotogae bacterium
GAGTCGATCTTCGTCGCCATCGGCATGGTCTATGTAACCAAGCGGGGCATTCAGTACATGCGAAGTCGAACAGAAGCGACGAGCCCAGAGGATCTAGAAGAATAGACGATGGCAAGTCGCCGGACTAGGGCAGCGCGTCAAACTCGCGGCCATGAAGAAAGCTCGCGCCAAGCAATCCAGCCAAGCTGCCAAGAACGGTCCCCAGTGCTAGAACCGTCATCCCCACACTAAGAATTCGAAGCCCGTTCAGTAGCCCCCCCAGTAGCGAGAAGGCCTCAGCATTGGCAAGGGCAATCTGATGGAAGAGATAGAGCCCGGCAAGCAAGAAGAGGCCGCTTAACAACCCCATGAGCACGCCTAGAGCTACAACGAGCGTAGAGACGACCCGCTCTGCGATCCCCGACAACCGAAGCATGCGGATTTCGCCAGAGAATGAGGCCAGCAGCTCATGAAATCCCCGTCGGAAGCAAAACAGGCTGGCTGCAATCGTAGCTACGAGAGTAGCAAGCAGGGAGATGCGAATGATTAGCGAAACAGACGGCGTTTCAATGGCCAATTCGCGGGGCACTTCAATGACCTCAGTTACGCCTTCAATATCTCGAAATTCGCTTGCGAGCGACGCAGCCATCGCTGGATCTGTCGGAGACAGAATGAATACACCGCCAGACGCGTTCTCATCGAACTGCTGCGCAAACTGAAACTGCAAAGAAGCAATATCCTCGCGCTCTCTCCATGACAAGAACCACTCGTCAATAGTGGCCGATGAAAGCCTAGGCGAGAGGAACACGTGAATTTCTTCGATAGGCTGACCCTCAGTGCTCCGTGCCACACTGCTGGGAGAGATCATGAAGAAGCAGGCAACGGACGCTAGAAACAAAAAGAGCAGCACTCCAGCAAGAGAAAAATAGGTTGCACTCTTCGTTCGAATCGCGCCTAGCAACTCACGAAAAAGGAACATTTGCATGGTCATGCCCCCTTCACCATCCCGTCTGCCAGACGTACGCGCCGGGACTCTTTTAGTCCAGGTGGAACCGGACCTCGTGTTGCCACAACTAGGGTGAGATGCCCTGTATGCATTCTGCTCAATAGGCGAGCAACCTCAGCCTTCTCGTCCTCAGCCAAGCCTTCAAAAGGTTCGTCCAGCAGAAGAAGAAGCGGATCATGGCAGATCGCCAACGAGATGCCAAGGCGGATGCGGTCAACGGATGACAACTCTTGCGCATCGGCGCCTTGCTGGCGGATGAGCCCCGTCGTTTCCAGCGCATACAATACTTTTTCCTGTGCCTGCTCACGGTAATTTCCCAGTGCTCGCAATTTGAATGTCACGTTCTCATGCACGGTTCGAGGTAGGGGAACAAAGCCTTGAGGATACACACCGATTCGCTGGCGCAAGGCAAGTATCTTGCCAGGTCCCAGCCGGGCCACATTGCGCCCATGCACGAGAATTTGACCGCACTGTGGAGGAATCTGCGCCCCTAATAAGCCGAGGAGTAACGACTTCCCGCATGCGGCAGGTCCAACGATCACCAGCAACTCACCTTGATCAACGCGAAGATGAATGTCTTCGAGAACCTTGACTCCGTCTTCTGTAGAAAAGTGCAGTTCGGATACTTGAATCATGCGGCACACCGCCCCACAACAAACCGATCTCTCTCAGACATGTCACGTATGACACTGACGTCGACAAGCTCGATGTTCTCCAACATGCTCTTCACGCGATCACCTTGCTCATGCCCAATTTCCATCAACACAACGCCACTTGGGCGAAGATGGATTCGGAGCTTCGAGACAATCTCACGGATCTTTTCCAGGCCATCTTTCCCGCCATCCAGTGCCACGGATGGCTCATAGTCACGTACTTCTGACGGCAGGCCTGCCAATTCATCGCTACGAATATAAGGGGGGTTGGAAGCGATAAAGTCAAATTTTCCCTCAACGTGGTCAAACCAATCGGATTCGATAAATTCAATGCGATCAGCGACTTCATTCAACGCAGCATTCTTACGCGCCCTGTCCAGAGCAGCTGGCGAAACATCGACCGCCGTAACCTTGGCTTTGGGAAGATAGCGTGCCATGCAAACGGCAATCACACCTGTGCCTGCACCCAAATCAAGACACCGGATATCTCGGTCCCGGGGGGCGCGTTTGATCACTTGATCGAGCAATTCCTCAGTCTCAGAACGCGGAATCAGCGTCTCACGATCTACTCGAAATCGCAATCCATAGAAATTGACTTCGCCGATGACGTGCTGCAGAGGTGTTCCCGAATGACGCTGCTTCACCACACTTCGATATCGCGATCGCTCATCGTTGGTGAGAGGTTTGTCAGGAGCCATGTAGAGATGAAGGCGATCAACGTCCAAGGCATGTGCTAGCAGCATCTCTGCTTCCAAACGCGGCTGCACAATCCCGGCGTCCTCGAAGTATCCACGAGTCCAATTCAAAACCTCGCGGATGGTCCACTCAGTAGTCAGTGTAGTCCCCCCCACCCACGAAGGCTAGGAGCCCTCATTTGCTGATTACAATAGCGAAATCTTGTAGTGAAAACAAGTGCT
>CAZKDW010000076.1:0-6615 GCA_964551625.1 uncultured Thermotogae bacterium
TCCATACGCAAGATCTGCTTTGTCTTATCCACGTCGTCGACGGTGAAGATGAGCTTGTTCTTCTCCACGCCTGCATAAACCGATAGCACGTTGATGTGGTCTTCTTTCAGGCGTCCAAGCAGTGTGGAGATTTCTCCGGGATGATGCGGTAGGTCCATGACGAGGGCTTCGCGCTCCTCGAAGTCGATGCCCATCCCTTTGAGTAACTTCCGCGCTGTTCCTGGATTGTCTGTGACCAAGCTGACCACGCCTTCATCGAGGACTGTCAATCCAGCGATGCCTTCGATGTTGACATGTTCCTTCTTCAGTTCCACTGCCATTTCGACCAGCGCACCAGGGCAATTTCCGATGAGAAACGAGAACTCTTTCATGTTCCACCTCCGCCGTATGCTAGCACGGATGACCGGCTGCGATGAAATCTCGTCAGAGCCAGTCGCTTGCTTCATGCCAATTGACGTTCCCGAATACTGGCAGTAGGGTGAGGCATCTTCCGGATGGAAAGGATAATCATGCGAGCACAGGTATTTGCGTTGTTCACGGCTGCTGCGTGGGGAATTGGCGGCTACTTCGAGAAACGGGGGTTGTTGCTGGGAAATCTGCCTCCCCAGGTAGGAATTACGATTCGGACTGCCGTTGCCTTGATCATCCTTGCTGCAGTCAGCGCACCTCAATGGAAGACAATCTTGGACGCGAGCCCCAAGGCCCTAATCTACATTGTTATCGGCGGCGGCGTTCTCGCAGGTGCCGTGGGAATGCTTTGTTTCTATGTGGCACTCAAAGGGGGCTCCATCACCCAGGTGATGCCCATTGCCTTCACCTCACCGCTGTTTGGCGTGCTGATGGCCGCGCTTGTCGGCGGGGAGTCTCTTCAGCCGAGGCAGCTGATTGGCATGGCGTTGACCATTGGAGGCATCGCGCTGGTGTCGAGCAGCTAGTCGATAGTGTCTCTCGAATTACTTGTCCCAAGCGAACTCGCTCAAGCACCTTGCGTCATGTGCAAGTTGCCGGTGTATGCCATTCCTCATCTGGAGATACGGGATCCGGCTGACTAGCCGATACGTTGTCAGCCTGGATGTCGGCCATGATAAAATTCTCTGGCGGCACGGGGGCATCAAACAATCGTCGCAACATGGCCAGCTGCCCGGCATGGGTCATGGCATCGGAGAGAGGCCCCTGCAAGAAACGCTCGGGCGGCATGCGCGCGAAGTCTCCTGTTCTGAAAAACTCGCTCAGGCTTTCCAGAACGGCGTGAAAGCGCGCCACTTCCTCATCCAGCGTTGAGAGAGGTTCGGGACGATACTCTCCTCCGATGAAGAACGTTCGCGCATAGCCAAGCACGTTCGACATGTGCTTGACCAGCTCGCGAGGATTTCGCACATCGGGAGCGACGCGGAATTCGCCAAAGCCTTCGGGCGCTTGTCGCAACGCCTTTTGGATTCGGTAGGCCAGCGATGCCAAGAAGTGGCGCAGCAGGGCGCGCTTTTCGTTCACGAATCTCCTCCTTCATCCGAACACGTTTGCCGAGTTGTCGTCTGCACTGCCATCGCCTACGCTTGATGTGGCAGCAATTGCTGCGAAAGGAATCCTCTCATTGCTCCCTGATTATACAATTCGTGAAAGCTCCCGAGCTAAGCACGTTCGATTTCAAGTGACACTTGCCGATGGGTTGATGGTCGTCATCCCTGTGGGATTCGACCGCGCACGCATTCCTGCATTGCTGGAGGAGAAACGGGCTTGGCTGATGCGTGCGCTCAGTGAGATGGAGAAGCGGCGTGAGAGCCTGCCTTCGCCCAACCTTCATCCACAGGAGATTGCGCTTTCTTCTGTGGGGCAAATCTGGAGGCTCGATTGGATAGCGACTGACGCCGCGAATATCTCAATTCAAGAGACAGATGCGTTCCATCTCCGAGTATCAGGGCTTATACGAGATTCCTCTGCCTGGCAGCAGGCACTAAAGCGATGGCTCATGGAGAGAGCACAGGATGTCCTGATCCCATGGACCCAAGACTTGTCTCAGGAGTTGGGGATACCGATACAGCGCGTAGTTATTCGTTGTCAGAAGACGCGATGGGGAAGCTATTCGTCCAAAGGAACGATCAGCCTCAATGCACAACTTCTTCTCCTACCCCGCCCGCTTGTGAGTTATGTTCTCGTTCATGAGCTGTGCCATGCCGTGCACTTAAATCACTCGCCACGCTTCTGGCAACTGGTCCGCCAATGGGAGCCAGACGCCGATCGGCTTCGATCCGAACTCAAGACGGCAGGGCTCCTCGTCCCCAGCTGGCTTCGACACAACCCCTAATCAATAGCAGAATAGCAGAAGGGGACAGTCCCCCAGGGGGACTGTCCCCTTACTCTTAGTTCCATAGCAACTGCATTTCCTCATGCTCTGCTAGTAATTCGCTGAGTGATCCCATGCCCTCAATGCCGCCGTCCTTCATCAGGATTATGCGGTCAGCACGCTCCAAAGCGGGCCTGCGATGCGAGACGACAAGATACGTTCGATCTCCTCGTGCAAACGTTCGATCCCAGAGAAGATTCTCGGTCTCCACATCCAGAGCGCTGGAAAGATCGTCGAACACCAGCAGCTCGGGATCGCGTATGAACATCCGTGCTGCTGCCGCACGTTGGCGCTGCCCGCCGGATAGCTTGACGCCCTTAGCTCCGACTCGTGTGTCTAAGCCATCCTGAAGATGCGGTACGTCATCCTCCATGACAGAGAGGCGAATGGTTGCTGCCAGCTCCTCTGGAGTGGCTGGGAAGCCCATTCGGATATTGGATTCCAGCGAGTCGGAGAACAGTTGCGGCACTTGGGGCGTATACGCGCAGTGCGGCGGAATGAAGAATTCGGCCGGGTCTTCGACCTGGGTTCCATTCCATGTGATCGTCCCTGCATCCATTGGCAACAACCCGAGCAAGGTGCGAAGAAGCGTCGTCTTGCCCGAGCCAATGCGCCCGGTGATCACGATAAATTCGCCTCGCGAGATGGCGAAGGAGATGTCGTGCAAGCCGGGCATGCCCGTTGATCCAGGATCAGATTGTCCGTTCTTCGGCCATCGGCAAGAAAGATTGTCGACGCGTAATTCCTTCAGTCGAGCGCTTGGCTCAAGCCGAGGGGAGATGATCTTAGGCAATGGGCCACTCATATGAATCGGCTCATGTGCCACAACTGCAATCCCCGTTTCATCACTGACCAGGCTTGCCATACGCTCCATAGAAACGGCGCCTTGCTTGAGGTGCATCATGAAGTCGCCCAGTTCAGCGACGGTTTCTGCCAATACGCCTACATAGATGACGAATAGGGCAAAGTCCCCAACTGTAAATGTCCCCGATCTCAGACCATCTGCGGCTGCCAGTAAGATCAGGCCGGTGCAGAGAGTGGCTGTATTCCAGAAGAAGGAATGGAACGATTGGCTGAGCAAGCGATCGCGAATCGTGGCATGTAGGCGTACTTTGTTCAATTCATCCACATGGGCCAGAACATGCTTCTCAGCCCCTGCTAGTTGAATCGTCTGAACGCCTTCCATGGCCTCACCGATGGCTCCAGTGACTCGTTCCGTTGCTCGGCGGCTAATCTCCCGGAAGCGGCGGATGTGCTTGGCGACAAGCCGCGCTGCGACGATGATGGAGAGCAGCGGCAGCACGACAATGGCCGTGATGCGTGCGTCAATGGAGATGAGAACCGTCAAGGCAACGGCAGCATAGACAGCGAACCCTGCTTGATCGACGATCCAGCTAATCGTGTCTTCGATCACCAGAACATCGTCACGGAATGTGTTGAGCGCTTCGCCAGTAGAGCGAGACAAGGTCTGCGCTCCGGGGCGGGCAAAGATGCTGGCAAGCAGATTCCGTCGCAAGAGTGCGCCCATGTTATAGCGATGGCGAATATCGACCAGCGCGCCAACGAGAACGGTCAGAATCCGGGCAATGCCTACGGCGATGACCAGGGCAATAATTCCCCAGAGTGTGAGGCCGGCAGGAGATGCGTCGGTCAGGGAGTCGAAGAACAGCTTCGCCACATACCCAGCGCCTAACTCAGCCAAGAAAATGGCGATCCAGGCGACGACATCGCCTACATATAAGCCGGGGCGATACGTGATGAGTTGCCACAGTGCATGACGCATCTTCATACCAACACCTCCTCCATGCCCGCTTGCAGTAAACGACTCAAACGGGAGGTTGGATCAGCGGCCAAGGTGGCTCGTAATCCGAATTCGGCAATGCGGCCGTCATCCAAGATCATGACTTGATCAGCGCGCTCCACTGTAGACAGCCGATGCGCGATGATGATGGCTGTTCGATTCTTCAGCAGGCGATCGACGGCAATTTCCAATAGACCTTCAGTAGCTGGATCAAGTCGAGATGAGGCCTCGTCTAGAATGACCAGTCCAGGATCGGCGAGAAACGCCCTTCCAAGTGCGATGAGTTGGCCTTGTCCAGCAGACAAGCCGCCGCCGTCTGCAGCCAACATTGTGTCAATGCCTTCAGGTAGTGCGAGCACCCACTCTCGGATTCCCAACTGATCGAGGGCATCCAGAACCTGGGTATCGGTGACAGCAGGGTCGAACAAACGCACGTTGTCACGGATGGTCGCATGGAACAGCTGAACCTCTTGCGGTACCTTGCGCACGGCACGACGAAGATCTGCTATTTGCACGGACTCAACGGACTTGTCTCCAACGCGAACGGCACCGGATTGCGGGTCGTAAAGGCGAACCAATAGCCGAGCGAGCGTTGTCTTTCCACTGCCCGTCCTTCCTAGCAGCCCGAGCACTGTGCCTGGCTCAAGCGCGAAGTCGATATCATGCAGCGCGGGCACCATCTCAGGCGTGGCATCTTCGTCATCCTGTGGCGTTCGAGCCGCTTCATAGGCGAACGAGATATCTTGGAAGCGGACACTCAGAGGGCCAGGTGGGAGATGGAGCGTTCCCTCATTCGTCAATTTTGAGCGCGTATCTAGCAGCGTGCGGATACGCCGGATGCCGGCTTCTGCTCGCTGCAAGTCGGTGATTTGCGTTCGGATCTCCGAGATGGGGCCACGCAATAACTCGGTGTAATGGAAGACCAAATAAACGGTTCCGATGGTAATTACTGAGGCCCGCCACAGTGTGGCGCCTACCCCGAAGGCAACGGCGTGGCCAAAGGCAAACAGCCCGATGTTGGCCATCCACATGGCATAGCCGCCCAAACTGGATCGCAGGCGAACGGGGAACATCTTCTGCACGAACTCGTAGAACTTGTGCATGACATAGCCCACGGCACCATTGGCGCGAATATCTTCGCGGCCAGAGATGTGCTCTCCCAAGAATCCAAAAAATTCGGCATTCAGCTTTCGATAACGCGTCCAATAGGGAACGGCCAGTTTGCGGATCCAAATGAGTAAGAACAGCGTGATGATGGCGAATCCGAAGATCGGCAATCCGATACGCCAATCTTCGCGAAATAGAAGTGCGAGGATTCCGAGAACAAGAAGCCCATTACCTACTACATCGATGACGAAACGTGAGAAGAAGTTGGACAGCGTAGCGACATCGCCGTCGATGCGTTCGATCATCTGTCCTGGCGTGTGATCCTTGTGAAAGGTTGCATCCAGATGCAGGGTATGATCGAGCAAATCGAGCCGTAGAGCATTGGTTGCCGTCCAGGCGACGGTTTCTCCGACATAGGTTGCTGCCACAGACAGTGCTTGGGTCAGAAGGGCGATGCCGAAGAACAGCAACGCCGAACGGATTAGAATCGACCGATCGCCGCCCTCTGCAGCTGTGTCAATAAATCCGCGCAGAATCTGCGGATTGGCAAGTTTGAGTCCAATCGTTAACAGGATGAGAAGCGCAAGGATTGCCACCCAACGCCATTGAGACCTCAGGTATTTCGAGAGCAAGTTATAGTACTGCTTAATGGGTACTTTCATACGAGGTTCCTTCAATCTGGTTGGGCGTTATGGCCCAGCGAGAGAGTGCCGGAAATCCGGCTTCGGGGTCCAATCGGGAGCGATAGATCAGAAGCTCTCGATAAGGTTAACTCGGTTCTAGAGAGGTGTTGATGGGGTGAAGGTTGGTCAGCAGGAGCCAATCATCATGCGTCCACCACACCAAAGGAAACCGCGGACCTATGGATAGTTATTCCCTGGATCATTCTCGCGCCTCCTTTGTTTGGCATGTCTTGACAGGACACACAGAGTACTCGCCTTCCACAAAGATGTGGGTCAATAGATGTTGGAACACCCTACAGTACGAAGGGTCTTTCGTCAAGGATTGGAGTCGGCAACAGCTGGTTCTAGGTCTCTCGCTCGAAGTGAAAGTTTAGTTTTACGTTCTCGTTGGCTTCGATGATGCAGACTTCCAAGTGGTTGCCGTCAGTCAACTCGTAGGTCAGCCATCCACCGGTGACTTCGGATTCCTCGGGATCTTGAATGGCCGCGAATACGACGCGATTGGGCGATAACTCCGTCAGGACAAAGGCCTGGAACCGGCTTTTCTCTTCCCAGGCAACGAGTGTGGGGTGGAAGTGTTTGACGTGTAGCTCGGCTCCAGTGTCTGTTACCTTGATGACCATGAACTCGTAGAACGAGACGTCATCATCAGAGATCCATCGGAACATCCCCATGAGCGTATG
>CAZKDW010000077.1:0-3093 GCA_964551625.1 uncultured Thermotogae bacterium
TCGCCTATTTGCAGGCATGCAGCAAGGGCCGTGACGATGGCGTGTGGAGGAGCAGGCTTGCGTCCGCTCTCTAGTGCCGAGATGTACGTGTTGGAGACCCCCGTATGATCGGCAACTTCCCATTGAGTGAGTTTTCGTTCACGTCGTAATTCTCTAATTCTGTCACCAAACGTCTTCATGACTCTTCCCCCTTCTGTTTACGTCTACAGTCTTAGTATAGTTGGAAGATCCCAAAAGGTCTACAGGTCGGAATCGGGGAGGGCTAATTTGGAATACCAGGGCATTTCAGGTAGAATCCACCTGACAGGTGAATAAGAAGCGCGCGCCGCAAGACACAGCAGCAAGCACGATGCGGGAGATCTCTGGGACGATTGCGTTGGCATGACTTGATTCATGTTAGATCGGAGATCTCCCCCTCCTTTTTCGATCCAAATACCCTCTCCTCATGGCTCTATCACCATCCAATAAGAATCGATCCAATCACTATCTCACTTCTCTCACTTACCTTTCGAATCCTTCAGATGTTTGATATGATCCTGCCACCTCGGCAGCCCTTTAAGGGCTGCTCATGAGAGCGGGAGATGATGATGGATTTCGAAGGCAAACTGAGCATGCTTCTTGGGCGACCTGCGGTTGTGAAGAATCCTGGACGTGGACAGTTGATCCGAGATGCGATTGAGGACCGTGAAGCAATGATAACTTGCGGCGGCGCTCTGGCGACATGGACTCCCCCAGAGTCCTCCGGACGAAGTCCTAAAGACACGCTGACTGTCAAAGGGCCGCAAAGTGCAGACACAATTGACTGGGATTCGCCGAACAACATTCCCGTGGATGAAGGTACGTTTGACCGAGTCTTGGAGGATGCGTTCGCAGCCCTCAACGAGAAAGCGCGTGTCTATGAGCTGGACCGAGTGATTGGCGCAGATGCTTCGTATGCCTTGCCTGTCAAACTTGTTACGGATCGCGCTTTGACGGCGCTGTTTGGTGATAATATGTTCCGGCCAGTGCCAAACGACATCGACATGTCCGTATTTGCTGATCGGCCGTTTACGATCATTGCGCTGCCTTATGATAAACTTGATCCTGCGAGATATGAGGGGCGGTTGCGCATCGATCCACGCATCAAAGGGACCTCAACAATGGTCATTGCCATGGACATGGATCGTCGAATTGGCGTGGTCTATGGCTCGGCGTACGGTGGCTCTGTCAAGAAGCTGATGTTCTCTGTCATGAACTATCTTCTGCCAGGAGAGGGTATCCTTCCCCTGCATTGCTCAGCCAATGAAGGCCCGGATGGCGATACCGCCCTATTGCTTGGCCTTTCAGGAACGGGGAAGACCACACTGTCTGCCGATCCACGTCGAGCATTACTTGGTGACGACGAACATGGCTGGTCAGATCACGGGATTGCCAACTTCGAGAACGGATGCTATGCCAAGCTGATTGATCTGGACGCTGACAAAGAGCCTGAGATCTTCCAAGCCATCATGCACAAGGATGAGATCGAGAAGCATGGCGCGATTGTCGAAAACGCGATGGTCTATCCCGATGGAACATTTGACTTAACAGATGATCGGCTGACGCCGAACTCTCGCGGCTCGTATCTTCTGTCGTATCTCTCGAACATCAAACCGGCATCTGTCGGCGACCATCCATCGACCATTCTCTTCTTGACGGCAGATGCCAATGGCGTGCTCCCGCCAATTTCGCGGCTTACCAAAGAGCAGGCCATGTTGTGGTTCTTGATGGGATATACGAGCAAGCTAGCGGGTACTGAAACGGGCATTGTGGAACCTAAGACGACATTCTCGCGATTCTTTGGAGAACCATTCATGCCCCGGAACCCCGATGTCTATGCTCGCATGTTGGGAGAGAAGCTCGATGCCCATGGAACAGATGTTTATCTCGTCAACACGGGATGGGTCGGAGGACCTTATGGCGAAGCCGACCGAGTAGATATTGACCTGACACGGGCCATGGTTCACGCTGCCCTCTCCGGAGAGCTTCAGTCAGTTGAGTATGATGAGAACACGCAGTTCCACGTGTCCATTCCAAGGAGCTGCCCCGACGTCCCTACCCAGCTACTCGATCCTCGTACCTCCTGGAAAGATCCTGTTGCTTATGATGCGCGAGCCGCCAAGCTCGCCAAAGAGTTTGCCGCACACTTCGATAAAGCTTATGGGAACAAGGGAATCGCGCCCGAGGTGGTTGCCCAATGCCCAGGTAAGTAGCTGAAGCCAGCTGTTGCCGGCAGACTTCGCGAAGTAATTCGAAACAAACGAATCCCCAGTGAGCTGTTCCCGGCTCACTGGGGATTACTAATGATACACTCGATATCACGCATCTAGGACTGTGAAGGAGCTGGTGGTTTGCAGCTAGCTCACTTAGTACCGTCTTCAGGGATGGAGTCGACCTTCTCCTCCTCTGTCTCGCCCCAGTCAGGCGCGCTTTGTGTACAGAAGGCCTCAGCAACGGCAATGGCACGTGAAATCTTCTCTGGATTCAAGACAATCTTCCCCATGGTTTTCTGAAGCCACGAGCAATTCTCGATTGCTCGACTGGCGTGCTCATCTCGCGCGGAAATCGTCTTGAGAACAGCCATTCCATCATGCAGAGCGACACGCTCAAGGTTGATTTTCTCGCCCCACAGCAGCAATAGGGTGATCGCCAGAACGGCGTTGCTAACTGCGGTCCGGCCTCGCTCAGCTGTTTGGTCCTTAAACGCCTCCCAATAGCGCTTGTTCAGGAAGATATAGGGTGCAATCATTCTCGGATGACACGCAGACAACAGTATTTGGGGCTCGATGCCAAGATCACTGGCCAAAGACAGGATGGCAGACCGCTCTTCTTCAGGGACCCAGTCGATTCTCTCATCATTACTAATAGATTTTGTCCCCAGGACCTGCTCTACATTTGCGCCCTGTATTGCCTGAAATGCTGCTTGCCAAATTGTGGGATCATCCGACTCAGCCACAACAACATTGTCGGCAGTAAGGACTAATCTGAGTCTTGCCTTAATAACCATAGGTCTCTCCTAATTCACGATAAGGTGATGTTTACAGTATAGACGAATAAGCTGATTAGTCAATACTT
>CAZKDW010000077.1:3193-6596 GCA_964551625.1 uncultured Thermotogae bacterium
CGTCTCGAGGCGGCGGCATTCACAGAGGACTATCGTCGGATGGGTGAGGATCCGCGGCTCGAAGCACATAGGGAACAACGCATGGAACGAGTGATTACATGGATTGCTCGGATCGTTCCTTCGTTGCGTTACTCTCGTATGGGGTATGTCGTGGAGCAGGACCGGCGTATTGCTTCGATCGTCTTGTTCTCAAGAAATGGCTTGAAGGGGACTCGCTGGAGTATAGATGCTGTCGGCACTCACCCCGACTTCCAGCGACAAGGGTTCGCCAAGCGCCTGCTCAGGCGTGTATTTAAGGCCATTAAAGAGAATGGAGGCGAGTTCTGCACCTTGAAGGTTCGACAGGACAACGCGAAGGCCTATCGAATGTATCAAGGCTTGGGTTTTGCCCACTTCGACACATCCAGACAGATGAGGCTTGAGAGAGGTGCCAACCCCAAAGAGCATGTTATGCCAGTCAATGGATTGGAAAACGTCCCAATGTCCACGCTGTATGACCTGTGGCGCGAACGCATGGCATTGGCGGTCCGCCTAGCGCCTGATCATGTTCGGCAATTCAAGCCAGTTAGCGAGAGCGACTTTCGAAGATCACGCGTGATTCGAGCATTTGGTCCGTGGGTAATGAAGTTGAGCGGGTTCAAGCTTGATCAATGGATCGTACGCAGGGAAGGGACGCTCGTGGCTACGCTGATGATCCGTGCAGATCTTACGGGAAACCGATCGCATGAGATTCGACTATCGGTCGATCCTGAATGGCAATCCCAGCTCGCACTGCCATTGCTGCAGCTTGCTTGCCAGCGATTGGCACGAATTCCTGCCAAGGGGACGCTAATCGAGGTTGGTGAACATGAGGCTGCCTTGCTTAACGCGTTGGAAGATGCGGGATTCGAAGACATGAGCGTGTGGCATTGGCTTGGAGTGAGCGTTGATCGAGCTACAACAGGGTTTGAAGCGGAGAGACATGAAGCCTTGACAGCGTAACAGTGTGATGTTATACTGCTATCGAAATCCACTAGGAGGTGCCCGGAAATGAACTCGACCTATGACCTCGAATTATTGGCAAAGTTTATGCATAAACATAGAATAGAAAAGGCTCAAAAGCGACGATTCACTCAGAGCGTGAAGAGACAGGGCGTCATCACGAATGATGAGTATCGGAAATTCGTGGTTCGGGAAGAGCAGCCGTGTCACTGCTAAAGGAACAATGTGTTGTTTTGAAAGGAGGGTCAGATGGAAGATGAACACCTGATCTCAAAGAAGGATGTCCTTGAGAAGATGGGGATTTCCTATGGCCAGCTCTATCGCTGGAAACGAAAGGGTCTTATTCCAGAGATTTGGTTCATTCGCCGATCCACATTTACAGGGCAAGAGACGTTCTTCCCTGAAGATAAGATTGTTGAGCGCATTGAGCGTATCAAGAACATGAAGGGAGAACATGCGCTGGACGATCTGGCCGATGTGATTTCAGAGCATGTGAATGCCAAGATCCAGATTGCCTTCGGTAAGTTAAAACATCTGGGATGGTTCGACGAAGAATTGGGGCGCGCGGCGGGCATTGTCATTGTTGAGAACAAAGACGGCACGCTCTCGCTCCGTGATGCGCTTCGCCTTGCTGTCCTCAAGAAGCTGCGGCGTTCGGCTCGCGACGAGGAGATTGCACTTGCCAGTCGAACGCTCGATGGGGCGATCGACAAGGCGGGCATCGATCTCACAGTCGTAGAAGGTAAGACGTTGCACCTTTTGCGCAAACAACTTTCGGGAGGCGGTATCTCTGCCGAAATTAGCGTTATCGTGATTGCCATGGGAGAGCTTGTTGTCGATCCAGAATTGCGACGAGTCGATTCTGTCGATCTTGCGGGCATGCTCCAACAAGTCAAGCTAGATCTAGCCGCATGTTGTGCCCCGGAAGACGTTAATGATGAGAGTTCCCGCAATCAGAAGGACGGGAGGGAAGAGCATGAGTGAAGAAAGGAAATCTGTGAGTATGTCGGGTGCCGGTGTGATTGCCGGTGGCTCCTACTCCCGCGTATCCATTTCGGGTGCGGGCAAGATCAATGGCGATCTGTATGCCGAAGAATTGAAAATGTCTGGTGCAGGCAAGGTCGATGGCCATTGCGAGGTTGTTCAGCTGACAGTGTCTGGAACCGGGAAATTCTCTAAGGCCGTGATTGCCGACGAAATGAAGGTGAGCGGTGTGGCCAAGGTGGATGGACTGGTCAAGGTGAAGGAGTTGAAGTGCTCGGGCACCTTCCGCGCTGGGGAAAACATCTCATCGGAATATGTGAAAGTCAGTGGACAATTGCATGTAGGTGGAGACTTGGAAGCCGAAATTTTCCGCGCCAGCGGCGGGTTCGATATTCGAGGGTTGCTTACTGCTGATCGCATCGAGATTCACCCCGGAGGACGATGCCGTGCCCAGGAAATTGGAGGGGCAAAGATCGACGTGCGGCGCTATGGATCCAGAGATCACGCTGGAGTGCTCGGTTCTCTTATGCGGGCATTGAGCAGTGCATGGGGCGGCGAAGTCGAGGCTGATCTGATCGAGGGCGACGAGATCTATCTTGAGAATACGAGTGCTGACGTTGTGCGAGGCAAGCAGATTCAGATTGGTCCCAACTGCAAGATCAAACTGATCGAATACTCCGAGTCACTCACGGTTCACGATGATTCAGATGTGGAGAAACAGACGAAGATCTAAATCCAAACTGAACCCCTTTGAGGAACCAGCGTACTAACCCATGTCTCGTTGGTTTACAGAATCACGGAGTTGTTCTTTGCGTGACCTCAACGGACTTGGGTCAATGGCTCAGATGAACTTACAACTGGCTTATCAGGAGGCGACTGTGAAACAGACGATCAAGCAGGCAATCGCAAACAGTTCTGCGGATTACACAGAGGTTCGCATCGAGCGGCGCTGGTTGAATCGAGTGCTATTCCAGCGAGAGCAGTTGGAAACACTTGAATCAGCGACAGAACGAGGCGGCGTGGTGCGGTGCCTGAAGAACGGAGGATGGGGAATCTCTGTGTTCAATGATCCGTCCAAGCTTGCCGAACATGTTCATGAGGCAACGACGATGGCGGAGGTCGTTGGTGCCGCTTCAAGTACGCCCGTCATCCTGGCCGCTGTGCCGACAATCGAAGATGAGGTTCGAGTGGAGTTGGAACATGATTTTCGGAACGTGTCCCTGAGAGAGAAGGTCGAGTTGGCTATGGCCTACAACACCCTCATCATGGGCGAATCCGACAAAATCGTTGCTACCCAGGTCCAGTATTTGGATCGATTCTCCGAGATTGTGTATGCGAATTCTGAAGGGACGTATCTTGTTCAAGAACTGCCCGATATCACACTGCTGTTGGGAGCGGCAGCCAGCGACGGGAAGGGTGATATTCAGCAAGGAATGGA
>CAZKDW010000078.1:0-6498 GCA_964551625.1 uncultured Thermotogae bacterium
GGTCAGAGAGTGCCTGCTCAATAAACGCCAATTTGCTCATCGTTCCTCCTCGCTCGTTCTTACCAAATGTCTAGCCTAGGCTTCACGCGAGCCAGCGCCCGGACGTTCCATTGTGTCTAGAAACGCCATCGCATGTCTTAGGTGTGGAATCGTAATGGACCCACCGACAACTAGAGCAATGCTGAGAGCCTCGGTGATCTCTTGATCCGATGCCCCTTGCTCCACAGATTCGGTCAAGTGATAGCTAATGCAGTCATCGCATCGAAGCACTGTGGATGCAACCAACCCCATAAGCTCCTTCGTCTTCTTAGGTAATGCACCCTCGCTGTACACATCGTGATCGAGGGCAAAGAATCGTTTGGTTGAGAGGTCGGCTTGGGACAGCACCTGGTCATTGAGTGTTTCTCTTCGTTTTGCGTACTCCGCTGCCGTTTCCATAGCGCCTCCCTTACCTTCTCCAGAAAGCTTACTACGGACGATCGTCTCGTTCACGCTCACTCGCGGCAACCAGCCATGCATCCGCCTCTGTAAGAATACGCTGGCTTTCGGCATAGGTTACTGTAGCAACGGCCTCAGCAAGTTCGAGCCATTGGTAGTCCGTGTGTTCCGAGGAGAGCGATACGTCGGATTCTTCAGCCTCGGCAAGCAAGTAGGCTACTGTCTTGGCTTTAGCTTGCCCATTCCTGCTGACGATGTAGCTACTTGTCTCGTGGAAATCGGGGATCGGACGAATGTGGCGAATGCCTGTTTCCTCAAGCGTCTCACGTAGAGCTGCTTCGATTTCGCTTTCTTCTCGCTCAAGACGCCCCTTGGGGAATGCCCAGTGGCCGCCATCACGATGGCGAAGAAGCAGATATTGCCGATGCTGATGAATGGTTCTGAAGAGGACGAAGCCCGCTGCGCGTTCTTCGCCCTCTTCACTATCGTTAGGGAATGTCCATTTCATGGTCATTCTTGTCGTACACCCTTGGGTAAAGTCCGAGACTACGCAATTCACGCAGCAAGACCTTGAAGGATTCCGGAATACCCGGTTTGGGGAATTCCTCGCCCTTGAGAATGGCCTTGTATAGCTGGATACGCCCACGTGTGTCGTCAGACTTTACCGTAAGCATTTCCTGCAACAAAGCAGAGGCACCATAGGCTTCCAGTGCCCATACCTCCATCTCACCCAGACGCTGTCCTCCGAACTGAGCTTTCCCGCCCAGCGGCTGCTGAGTGATCAGTGCGTAAGGGCCTGTCGAGCGAGCGTGAATTTTCTCATCAGCGATATGTTCGAGCTTGAGAATATACATGATCCCCACTGTGATCGGTCGAGCAAACGGCTTGCCCGTTCGTCCATCGCGGAGAATCACTTTCCCGTCATAGTCATCGCCATCAGCCAACCCAGCTTCCACACGAGCATCATGCAACCCGGACATGATCTCTTCTTCTTGGGCACCATCGAAGATGGGTGTCGCTGCAAATTCATTGCGCAGGACGGAGAGCCATCCGAGGTTTGCCTCGAAGATCTGTCCCAAGTTCATTCGAGACGGAACGCCCATCGGATTCAGGACAACGTCCACTGGCGTTCCATCGGGCAAGAATGGCATCTCTGCCATAGGGCGAATCGTTGAGATAACACCCTTATTTCCATGCCGTCCAGCCAGCTTGTCTCCCTTGGAAATCGTCTTGCGCTGTGCGATGAATACCTTGACCAGCTCGTTGACGCCAGCATCAAGTTCATCGCCATGCTCGCGCGTGAACCTCTTTACCTTAATGACCTTCGCCGTGCCGGCCACAGGATGCATGCGCAGGGATGTGTTTCGAACATTCCGTGCACGCTCCCCGAAAATCGATCGGAAGATCTTCTCTTCAGGTGTCGGTTCAGACTCGCCGCGAGGCGTGATCTTTCCAACAAGGATGTCTCCCGTTCGGATGACGGTTCCTTCACGAACCACGCCAAATTCGTCGAGGTTCTTGAGATCTTCTTTCGAAATGTTGGGAATGTCGGCTGTGATTTCTTCAGGGCCGAGCTTCGTCTCTTCTGCCTTGACCTCGAACTCTTCAATGTGGACAGAGTCAAGTAGGTTCTCGCGAACCAGCCGGTCAGAAATGACGATAGCGTCTTCATAGTTGTAGCCCTCGAAAGGCATGATGGCAACGAGCATATTGCGGCCCAATGCCAGCTCTCCAAAGTCACTTGAAGGTCCATCAGCGAGTAAGTCGCCAATCGCAATCTTGTCGCCCTCTGCTACCACGGGGCGCTGGTGGAGGATCGTATCTTGATTGGATCGCTCAAAATTGACGAGCGGATAGTTGATCCTCTTCCGCCCCTTCTTGATGACAATTTCCTTCGCATCCACGGATTCGACAACACCCGCATCTTCCGACACGAGCAGCATTCCTGAGTCCATGGCAGCTTGACGCTCCAAGCCTGTGCCAACGCGCGGCGCCTCGGGTCGAAGCAACGGCACAGATTGGCGTTGCATGTTTGCACCCATCAAGGCACGGTTAGAGTCATCATGCTCAAGGAACGGAATCAGCGCTGACGAGATTCCGACAAGCGCTTGTGGAGAAATACCGATGTAGTCCACTTCTTTGGGCGGGACAAGGTACACCTCTTCGCGCCCAGTGCGAACTTCGATTCGTTCTCCTACAAGTTTGCCATTCTTATCCACAGGCGTCGTCGCAGGAGCCAGCTTCAAGCGTTCTTCGTCATCGGCCATGAGATAGTCGACATGGTCCGTAACCTTCCCCTTAACCACCTTACGATACGGTGCCACAAGGAATCCGAAGTCGTTGACACCAGCGTAGCAGGCCAACGACGTAATGAGGCCGATGTTCTGACCTTCAGGCGTTTCGATGGGACAGATGCGCGCATAGTGCGAGGAATGAACGTCGCGAACTTCAATCTTGGCTCGGCGCTTCGTCAATCCACCGCCCAATGCATTCAATCGACGCTTGTGCGTTAGCTCTGTCAGCGGGTTGGTCTGCTCAAGGAACTGCGAGAACCGCCCTGTATAGAAGAGCTGGTTGATCGCGCCTTGAACCGTCCGTGTCGAGATAATGCGACGAATCGTGTCCTTCTCTTCCAGCGCGTACTTCGACAATTTGTCGCGCGCGATTCGTGCCATACGAACCATGCCCGTGCGAATGGCATTCTCCGCCAATTCACCAGGCAGTCTGACACGCTTGTTCGCCAAATGATCCTTTTCGTCAAGAAGCGCCCTATTTTCCGGAACTTCGAGAAGTAGTTTGATCGTTCGCACGATATCAGCCAGATAGAGCGCTGGCTGCTTCAGCTGAAGGCCAAGTTTTCGATTGACCTTGAAGCGGCCAACTTCAGAGAGGTGATAGCTCGTGGGATGGAAGTATAAATGCTCGATGTACTCGCCCATCTGTGCTGGCGATGATCGATCCGAAGGACGAAGACGCCGATACACAGCGCGAAGTGCTTCTTCCTGCGTTGTCGTCTGATCCTCTTCCAATGAGTGTTGAATGTAGCGATTGACGATGCGGATCGACTCGATCTTCGACTTCTCCAGCACAGACAGATGCTCTTCCTGCAACATCTGCCCCGCGAGCAGTAGGGGCTCTTCGCCACCTGTATCCACATCATCAGCAACCATGTGTCCAACAAATGGTCGGAGTTTTGCAGCTGTGACAGGGCTCACTTCATGACTGAAGTATCTCCGAAGTCGCGGTGTATCAAAACCCAATGCTTTCAGGAGTGTTGTTGCCGGCACCTTCGCCTTACGGTCTAGGTGAGCCCGCAATGTCTTGCGTTTGATATCGAGCACGATCTCTAACCACGCGCCCATTTCTGGCAGAATGTGGCCCTTGTATTGCAGCTTGTCTTCTTGGGTGATATAGACACCGGGAGCACGCGTAAGTTCGTTGACCAATGCATTCTCAGATCCATTGATAATGAACGTTCCGCGATTGGTCATCATCGGAAAATCGCCGATGTAGAGCTCTGTTTCCTGAATTTGAGTGCCTTCTTGCAACAATCGAGCTGTCACTCGAAGTGGTTTGGAAAAGGTTAGGTCCTTGTCTTTGCACTCCAGCTCTGAGTTGCGAGGGTCGCCCAAGTAGGGATCGATAAACTCTAGAACCAGTCCGTCTTTCCCGTGTCCCGCAATCGGAGACACTTCAGCAAATGCGCGTGTAATCCCGTTCTCGACAAAACCAGCGAAGGACTTGCGTACATCCTGTAGCAGATAGGGCGGGGGAAGGATTTGTTGAATCCGTCCATACGATTTTCTTTCTCGATACTTCATCTTCACCCCTTGAAATGACGCTCTGCCCTAAGGTGACGAGCACCTTAAGGCAGGCGTTCAAAACCAGCTTCTGGTAGGACGTATCCTCAGATTACTGTAGTTCGACTTCAGCTCCAGCCGCCTCCAGTTTTTCTCTAATGCTCATCGCTTCGTCGTTGGATATTTCTTCCTTAATTATTGCAGGAAGATTATCGACGAGCTCTTTGCATTCCTTGAGGCCCTTGCCCGTAATCTCTTTGATTTCTTTGATCACTTGGATCTTCTTCTGTCCAGCGCTTGTGATAACGACCTTGAGCATTTCGCTCGCGGCGTCAGCGCCACCTTCTGCAGGGGCAACAGCCACTGCAACGGGGGCCGCAGCAGCAGCCGAAACGTTGAATCGTTCTTCAAACATCTCGACAAGCTCTGCTAGATCCTTGACCGACATTTCCTCAATCTGCTGAAGGATATCTTCTTTTGCCATATTGGTTAGGCCTCCTCTTGATCCTCGCGTTGTTTCTTGACTTCATTTAGGACGATGGCCATTTCTCGAATCTTGGCCTGCAACATAAACGCCATCATGCGCATCGGACTTGCTAGCAGGTACGCCAGCTTCGTCAGAAGTTCTTCGCGTGACGGTAGTGCCGCATACTTCGCAACTTCGTCCTCGGGAACGACAGCACCCTCAAAAACGCCGCCTTTCAGCGTGTAATTGGGGGAATAAGTTTTCCGACATTCATCGGACAGTTTGAACGCAATCGCCGGGTCGTCATACGCCAGGGCAATGCCGATCGGTCCTTCAAATAGATCGGACAACCCTTCAATTCCGGCTTGATCAGCCGCAATTCGAGCTAGCGTGTCTTTGACGATTCGGAATTCAAGCCCTTGCTTGGTGAACTTCTCACGAAGCTCAACCATTTCATTGGCATTGACGCCACGGTAGTCGGCTAGTACCAGCGATACTGCGCTCTCGAATTTCTCTTTCAAGCGTGCGACTTCGTCAATCTTTGCTTGTGTTGGCATCTCGAGCACCTACTCCGTAACTTCCACGATTTCGTTCACATCCGCCGCGTCCAGCGTAATTCCGGGACCCATGGTAGAAGCGATACAGACCTTTCGGACGTATCGGCCACGGATACCTTCTTTTGGACGACGTTCGCCAACACTCCGGATGAGTTCAGCCAGATTATCCTTCAATGCGGCAGGCTCAAATGACGCCTTGCCAAACAATGTATGGATGACTCCCTGCTTGTCAGAACGGAACTCAACCATTCCGCCTTTCAACTCGGAAATCACTTGGCCGATATCCCTGGTAACGGTTCCAGTCTTGGGGCTTGGCATCATATTGCGTGGGCCAAGCACCTTTCCCAGTTTACCCACCACGGGCATCATATCGGGCGTTGCTACGACCTTGTCGAACTCGAACCAGCCGTCTTGAATTCGCTTGGACAGATCTTCGCCGCCGACATAGTCAGCACCAGCAGCTTCTGCCTCAGCAACGGCCTCACCTTTTGCAAACGCAAGGATACGAACGGTCTTTCCGGTTCCATGCGGCAGACTGCACGTACCACGAACAACGACTTGCGACGACTTAATCCCAAGGACAAACGTCACTTCAGCCGTTTCGTCGAACTTTGCAGTAGCCCCTTCTTTCAGCCTTTCTACGGCTGACTGGAGGGTATAGGTAGCTTTGGGATCAACCAGAGTAGCCGCGCCTGAATAACGCTTACTATGCTTCATTCAGCGACCACCTCCACTCCCATGTTTCGAGCTGTGCCTTCGATGATTCGCATGGCCGACTCCAACTTGTACGTGTTGAGGTCAGGCATCTTGCGCTCTGCGATTCGTCGCACCTGCTCAGTCGTAATCTTTGCTACCTTCTCTATGTGCGGTATTGCCGATCCGGATTGGATTCCCGCCGCCATCTTGATCAACTCGGCAGCCGGAGGCTGCTTGAGCACAAAGTCATAGCTCCCACGAATGTCAACAGAGATCACGACAGGTATGATCACGCCTGGTGTTTCTCCTCTTGTGGCATCATTGAATTTTTTACAAAACTCCATGATGTTGAGCTTGTGCTCACCGAGAGCGGGTCCAACCGGAGGCGCGGGTGTCGCTTGGCCTGCAGGAATTTGCAGATTGATCTTCGCGACTATGGTTTTCGACATCTTGCCTCCTCCCCTTTTGGTGATGTATCTGAAAGCCTAGAGTTTTTCGATTCCTTCGAATCCAAGACGCACCGGCGTCTCTCGTCCAAAGA
>CAZKDW010000079.1:0-6478 GCA_964551625.1 uncultured Thermotogae bacterium
TCTAGGTGCAGGTACATTCGATTTGGACGAAGCCTTTGGATATTACACTGAGTATCAGCAGCTTCTTTCTGCTCAGCTCGGTTATGTCTATACGGTTGTTGGTTCGTTCCAGTATGCCTACTACAACTACGTTGGCAACGCCTTCAAGTCTAGCACAACGTCGACGCCTTCTGGCAACAACGGTTTGCTTACGGAGCTCGTCTTCGACAAGCGACTGTAAATAACAACTAACAGTGGGATGCGGCTTCGCGTCGCATCCCACTCTCTATTTCTCATAAGAAGGCTGGCATGCTTACTTATATCATACGTAGAACGGTATATATGTTGCCGCTGCTTCTTGTTGTCTCGCTAATCTCGTTTACGCTGATCAAAATTATGCCGGGTGACTACCTCACTTCGGCACGCATGAACCCTCAGGTCACAGAAGAGACATTGCAGGCGCAAATCCAGCGGTTTGGTTTGGATCGTAGCTTCATTGTGCAGTACGGACTCTGGTTGAAGAATATTGTGCAGCATGGCGATTTTGGCACGTCGTTTGATACCAAGATGCCTGTATACAAGGCGCTATTCTTGGGCAACAAGTTGGGGTGGACGGTCTTTATTGCACTCTCCACGCTGATCTTAACGTACTTATTTGCCATACCTATAGGCATCTACTCAGCAACTCACCAGTACAAGCCGAGCGATCATATTATTACTTTCTTTGGATTCCTCGGTCTCTCGATCCCCAATTTTTTCTTCGCATTGGTCTTGTTATGGATACTCGTTGTCGTGTTCAAAGTGGGAGATCATGGGCTGAGTGTGGGTGGTGTGATGGATCTCCATTACTATGGCGCGTCTTTTTCGTGGGGTAAGTTCGTCAATATTCTCTGGCACATGTGGCCGGTTTGGGTCGTCATAGGAACATCAGGAATGGCTGGACTCATCCGCCTCATGAGGGCAAATCTTCTTGATACCCTGTCCCTTCCTTATGTGAAGACGGCACGAGCCAAAGGACTTAAAGAGCGTGTCGTCGTCTACAAGCACGCAGTTCGAAATGCGATTAACCCATTGGTCACGATTCTCGGATTGACGCTCCCGGCGCTGGTTTCCGGATCGGTTGTTGTAGCCATTGTCCTCAATCTACCTACAGTAGGCCGTTCGTACTTTTCTGCGTTGCAGCGCCAAGACGAACCCGTCATCATGGCTGGATTGCTGTTCTTCAGCTTGTTCCTGTTAATCGGGAATGTCCTTGCCGACTTTCTATTGGCTTGGGTCGATCCCCGGATCCGCTATGACTGATTCTTGGAGCAGTAGGCAAAGGAGTAAACTCGATCATGGCTAGGTTCTCTAAAAGTAAGAAGAAGGCACAAGCGCAATTAGAAGAGCAGGGGTACGTCAGCCGTTCTCAAGCCCAGATGATCTGGCAGGCTTTCCGCCGGCATCGCGTGGGCAATGTCGGCACGGTCATTGTCCTCTTGTTCATTGTGGTAGCGATATTCGCGCAGTTCATTGGCCCGTATTCGTTCTCGTACCAGGCCCGTAAGCACCCGTTCTCACCGCCATCGACGATACATTGGCGCGCTGATGATGGATCGCTGTCGAGGCCCTATGTGTATAAAACAGTGCGCAGTATTGATGCTCTCTACAAAGCGGTGTTTACAGAAGATACATCCAAGAAATACTACCTCCGATTCTTCGTATCCGGCGGTAATGAGCACAATCTGTTGGGGTTCATTCCGACAACAGCGCATCTGTTTGCTGCTCGAGCTGATGATGGGACCGAAGCAGCGGTATTCATCTTTGGGACGGACATGTTGGGACGCGACATGTTTACACGCTGCCTGGTGGGTAGCTGGGTATCCCTAGCAGTCGGACCACTTGTTATCCTCATTTCCTTCCCTATTGGCATCCTTCTTGGAGGGTTATCTGGGTATTATGGCGGCGGCGTGGACATGTTTATCCAGCGAGTCTGTGAAGTGTTTCTTGCTATCCCTGGTTTGCCCATCTTGATGGCTATGGGGGCAGCTCTGCGTGGATTTGGATTGTCGGCGATGGTGGTTTTCTTCGGGGTGATCGCGGCGCTAGCCATCATTGGCTGGGCTGGATTGGCAAGAATTATTCGAGGCCAAGTATTGGCTATTCGGCAGATGGATTTTGTGACTGCGGCTACCGCTGCGGGTTCCAGTGACTTGCGTATCATCATTCGGCACATTACCCCCAATGTCACGAGCTATCTGATCGTGGCAGCGACGCTGACTATTCCTGGCATGATGCTCACAGAGGCGGCACTAAGCTTCTTGGGCTATGGTATTCAGGAACCCATGACAAGCTGGGGGGCGCTGTTGAAAGCGGCGACCAACATTGGTGCAATGGAACTCCATCCGTGGGTTCTTATCCCAGGTGTCTTCATTGTTGTTGCTGTACTCGCCTTCAACTTCATGGGCGATGCACTCAGAGACGCCGTCGACCCGTACTCTATTCTGTAGCGGTTCCGACAGAAGATAGATCCTACATGGGCCCTGTCACTGCACGTGGCAGGGCCTTTCTTTCTTGCCAGCATTCGAAGAAATGTCGGATTCTTCATCATAGAAGAGCTCCGCTGGATATCCCGCAGCTTGCTGGGGGGTTCTTAACTGGAGGAAACGCCGAAACCTTGCATCAGTAGCGGGAAACAGGTATTCTTAAGGGTTCGTAAAGGGGGGAGAATGGAACGCATTGAACGCACATTCATCGAAGAGGAGATGGAGCAGTCGTACATCAACTATGCGATGAGCGTCATCCGCGGGCGGGCCATTCCCGATGTTCGCGACGGTCTCAAGCCAGTGCAGCGCCGAATCCTTTACGGGATGAAGGAATTGGGCGTTGTTCCAGGCAAACCACATCGTAAATCTGCTCGAATCGTGGGTGAAGTCATGGGTAAGTTCCATCCCCATGGCGATCAAGCCATTTACGACACCATGGTTCACATGGCACAGAGCTTCTCCCAGCGCTACACGATGGTCGATGGGCAAGGAAACTTTGGCTCGATTGACGGCGATCCTGCGGCTGCAACGCGTTACACAGAAGCGCGACTGGCTCCGATTGCCGTTGAAATGCTGGAGGAACTGGGAGAGAAGACCGTCGATTGGCAACTCAATTTCGATGAGTCAATGAATGAACCTGTTGTTCTACCAGCCAAAGTTCCGAATCTTCTGATGAATGGAGCTTGGGGAATCTCGGTTGGTATGACAACGCAAATCCCGCCGCATAATCTAGTCGAACTTGTCGATGGACTCATTGCTGTCATGGACAACCCGTTTATCACTGTGAAGGAACTGATGGGGCACATCCAAGGGCCAGACTTCCCGACAGGCGGCATGATTATGGGACGCTCTGGAATCGACGACATGTATCGAACAGGGATAGGTAAGGTGACAGTGCGGGCCAGGGCTGTTATTGAAGACGACCGAATCATCATTTCCGAAATTCCTTACCAGGTTCGCAAGTCGACGATTGTGGAATCGATTGCTGCAAAGGTGCAATCGGGGCAGATTGACGGTGTCTCTGACCTTCGCGACGAGTCAGATCGAGAAGGCATGCGCATCGTTGTTGAGCTAAAACGCTCTGCTAATCCCAACGTGGTCCTCAATCAGCTCTACAAGTTCACCTCCCTGGAGCGGTCGTTCTCTGCCATCTTCCTGGTCATCATCGATGGCAACCCGCGAACGCTATCGCTCAAGGAGATCCTCAACTGCTTCATTGACTTCCGTCGAGATGTCGTGAAACGTCGCACTGAGCATCGCCTGGATGTTGCTCAAAAACGGGCTCACATTCTTGAGGGCTATCGCATTGCCTTGGACCAAATCGATCGTGTGATTGAGATTATTCGAACCTCAAAAGATACGGAAACAGAAACCAGGCTGCTGCAAACCGAACTAGCGCTGTCTGACGAGCAGATCGATGCCATCCTCAAGATGCGACTATCCCAGTTGCGAACGCTGGAACAAGATAGAATCGATCGTGAGTATGAAGAGAAGATAACGGCGATTGCCGAGTATCAACGTATTCTCGGATCGGACGTCATTCTTGACGAGACAATTAAGTCAGAGTTGCGAGAAGAGGCAGAACGATTTCCTGAAGGTCGTAGAACGGCTATTGCAGACGAAGACGGCAACCTCGACTTCAACGATCTGATTCCCGATTATGACCTCATGGTTAGTGTGACTAATCGAGGCTACGTGAATGCCCCTCGCGCCATTGACTTCCGATCTCAAGGTCGGGGTGGCAAGGGTGTCATTGGTCAGCGAACCAAAGAGGACGATTTCATCTTGCTCTCCAGCTTGGTCAACGCACGAGATCAGTTGCTGTTCTTCAGCGACCAACGCCGAGTTTATCGAACGCAGGGACATCGCCTTCCCTCGATGAACCGAGACGCGCTGGGGAAGAACATTCGAAGCTTCATTCCGTTGGAGCAAGATGAGTTTGTTCGGTCGATCCTCCCCTTGCGAAGTTTCGACGATGTCGAAGGCATGTTGTGCTTGATGTCGACGTCGAACGGAATCGTCAATAAGAATCTGATCACAGACTACTCCAACGTGTATGCCAACGGAATTAACGCGCTGAACGCTGCAGATGAAGATCGCTTGATCGAGGTCACATCGAGCGAGGGCGGTGGCGAACTCATCTTGGCGACGAAGAGTGGACAGTCGATTCGATTCCGCGAAGAAGAAGTGAGACTTACCAAGCGTCCCTCCAAGGGTGTTATCGGTATCCGCCTCGACGCTGGCGATAGTGTGATTGGCATGGCGAACCTTGACCGCGACATCACCATGGAGAAGAAGCTACTCATGGTCACAGAGCTTGGCTATGGTAAGCGAGTTTCGCTTGACGACTTCCCGATCCAAGGACGCGGCGGCAAGGGTGTCCAAGGGATTAAGATCGATGCAGACTCTGGAGATCTCGTGTCGATTGGCATCGTGTCCGATCAAGATGAACTCATCATTACGACCGAGCAGAAAGTTATTCGGATCATGGCTGGAGACATCAACATCTATAGACGCTATGCACGCGGTGTCCGCCTTATCCATCTGGATGAAGACGATCGCATTGTCTCTGTAGTACGAACGTAGGGAGAGTCATGGACGAGCGGATTGCAAAACTGGTAGATGAGCAGCTGAGTGTTGGAGCTGACACACTCGTTCCTCGCGATGAATTGATCGCGAAGCTCAAGAAGTCAGAAGAGACAGGTGTGCCTCTTCGCGTCAAACTGGGCATCGATCCGTCAGCACCACATCTCACGCTTGGACATTCTGTGCCGCTGCGAAAGATGCGACAGTTTCAAGATTTAGGTCACACAGGCATCCTCATTGTCGGAGATTTCACGCGTCGTATTGGCGACCCCACAGGTCGCGCTTCGACCCGTGTACTGATGTCTGAAGCCGATATCAAGAAGAATATTGAGACGTATCAGGAGCAGGCGTACAAAATTCTTGATCCAGAGCGAACCGAAGTGCGCTATAACTCAGAGTGGTTAGGCGTTCTCACTCTAGAGGATATCATCAACCTCACTGCCAAATATACGGTAGCTCGTATGCTGGAGCGAGACGATTTTTCCAAGCGCTATGCAGAAGGACGCTCAATTAGTGTGTTGGAGTTTCTCTATCCCCTGACCCAGGCCTACGATTCTGTCGCGATTCATGCGGATGTTGAGCTTGGTGGCTCCGACCAGCTGTTCAACTTGCTGGTTGGACGAGACATTCAGCGTGAATATGGCCAAGAGCCGCAGGTTGTGCTGACTGTGCCGTTGCTGATAGGCCTCGATGGAGAGCGCGCGATGAGCCAGACTACGGGCAATTACGTGGGGATCAACGAAGCCGCTTCTGAGATGTACGGCAAGGTGCTGAGTATCCCTGATGCTCTCATCCACAGCTATTTTGTCTTCTTGACGGACATCGATCCAGACAACAGTGTGATCGAGCTTGCTCCTCGCAATGCGAAGCGAAAGCTGGCTCGTGTGCTGGTCACCATGTATCACTCAGCCGAAGCCGCGGCAGCAGCCGAAGAAGAATTCGACCGCATTCATATTCGGCATGAGCGACCTTCAGATGTTCCACAAGTGAGTCTTGATCGAGCGCTCCTCAAGGACGGTGGAGATATCTGGATCATCGACCTCCTGCAAGCTTCAGGGCTAGTAGAAAGCCGATCGCAGGCTAAACGCCTGATTCAGCAGGGGGGAGTCAAGATCAACGATGAGAAGGCACTGTCTGCTGACCTCGATATTCCCTTTGACCCGCCGATGATGCTTCAAGTCGGTAAGCGGGCATTCGCCGAGCTTATCTAGCACTGCTTAGGATGGATCGCGAAAAAATGTAAAAAACGAGGCTCTTTTCGAGCCTCGTCTTCATAGAAGAGCTCATCTAGATACCCCGCAGGCGAACCGGCATGGTATTTGTGAGTGCTAGTTGAACATGTCAGGAGCAAACCTTACGTCGGGCACAGGACCCGACGCTACAAAGGG
>CAZKDW010000080.1:0-5279 GCA_964551625.1 uncultured Thermotogae bacterium
GAGCCAGCCAACCGTCTCTCTCGCTCAGCCGCAAACGCGAGGCAGGCGTGAACATCTTCTGATGTCAGCTCTGGGAAGTCGCTGAGAACCCGTTCCTCGGACATACCAGAAGCAAGATCTCCACACATCGGTCACCGTGATTCGCATTCAGCGAATGCACGGTTTGCCGCCTCGCTGCCCAAGTTCGATTGTGATGATCTTCGAATAGTCCATGTTCACGGCATACATCGACAAGAATACAACAGCAGGAGAGAAGGTGCTGCTGGAAAAGCCGCGTCTCCCTCTCTGAAACATGTAGGGGGAGACTTGCGCCTCCGGGACAATTCGCCCTGTTTTTGGAAGTTCAGAGAACCCTAAGAATCAAGATCCGACACCGGCCACGACCCGGCTACTTACTTTAATCGGTCAACAAGACGGGCGAATGAACAGCCAATGGAATGTAACACAGAAGTGTCTCCTTATTCACAGCAGCTGGATGACGAAATTCCGCTGAAGCTCAGATAAACAGTTGCAACAGGCGCCTTCTAGGGTTCGCATACGATGTGCTTGGGCCATAAAGTGAGAGATCGCACCAATGTAGATATACTCGGCCCGATCCGTAGGACACGTTTATCACGAAGCATGGAGGCAATAGGCATAGCGCGAGATCCTCGTATTCCCTGAGGTCAGCTCCCTAAGTCTCTTGTCCCTACAGGTCCCCTGGTTTTGCATACCAGCGCTTCGTGGTGGTGTCCTAGGGAATCGTCTTCACGCAAACGGAGACAGGAGAGCTTTCGCAATGAAGCAACACCGAGTTGTCGTTACCGGCATCGGCGTAGTCACACCCATCGGTATCGGGCGCAAGGTATTCTGGGACGGCCTAATTAGCGGCCAAAACGGCGTTTCCAATATCACCCTATTCGACGCGGCGGATTACCGATCTCAAATGGCTGGCGAGGTCAAGGACTTCCACGCCGAAGATTGGATGGATCGCAAGCAGGCCAAGCGCATGGATCGGTTCACCCATTTTGGCCTCGTTGCCGCTGATCTAGCCATAAAGGATGCGGGTCTTGACGCATATCCATTCGATGGATTACGTGCAGGTGTCATCATAGGATCTGGAATCGGGGGCATGCGAACGATTGAGGCTGGCCACGCCTCTCTCCTGGAGAAGGGTCCGCGATCTGTTGGTCCCCTCGTCGTTTCAGGTGCTCTCATCAACACTGCAGCCTGCGCTGTCTCCATCAATCATGGACTCAAGGGCCCGATCTCAGCTCCTTCAGTTGCCTGCTCAACTGGAGCCAATGCGATCGGCGATGCCTCTCGAATCCTTGAACGAGGTGATGCTGACGTCATGTTGGCGGGTGGAGCCGAAGCCAGTATTAGCCCCTTCCCCTTCGCTGGCTTCTGTGCTGCCAGAGCCATGTCGTCCCGCAATGATGACGTGAAGCACGCAAGCCGACCATTTGACAGAGATCGCGATGGCTTCGTGATGGGAGAGGGAGCAGGAATCGTCGTGCTGGAAAGTCTAGACCATGCCCTTCAGCGCAATGCTCCCATCTATGCAGAGTTGGTTGGATATGGCAATACAGCCGACGCCTATCACATCACAGCACCAGATCCGAACGGAGACGGAATGATCCGAGTCATGAAGGCCGCGCTGCAAGATGCCAATCTTGGTGTATCAGACATCGGCTACGTCAATGCCCACGGAACCTCTACGATTCTCAATGACAAGGCCGAAAGTGCTGCCGTAGTGAAGGTTTTCGGCGAATATTCAGGACAGCTAAAGATCAGCTCCATCAAATCAATGATTGGCCACTTGTTGGCGGCAGCCGGGGCAGTGGAATTTGCGGCCACTGTGCTGAGTATTTCAACGGGCCAAATCCCGCCAACCATCAACTTTGAGAATGCTGATCCAGATGGCCACTTGGACTACGTTACTCAAGGAGCTGAATCAATCAACCTCAGCGCAGCCATGAGCCAATCATTTGGCTTCGGCGGAGGGAATGCATGCCTCGTCGTCAAACGCTACGATAAGGGCCATAGCACAAGCCAGGACAAGAGGAGTTAGCGATGAACATCCCTAAACTTCAAATCGGAAATCTCATAGCGACGACCCCCATTGTCCAGGGAGGGATGGGCGTAAGAATATCGATGGCATCCCTGGCAGCGGCAGTGGCAGAAGAGGGGGGAATTGGAACCATCTCCAGTATTGGGTTGGGTGATTTCGAAGCTTCAAAGTCTGAGTATGAGACGATTTCCAGGGAAGCCCTACAACAAGAAATCCGCAAAGCCCGATCCATAACAAAAGGCGTCCTTGCCGTCAACTTCATGGGTGTGCTCAGGAATGTCGAAGACCTGCTAAAGACCACAGTTCGAGAAGGCATTAAGATGATTGTCTTTGGAGCGGGGTTGCCCATGAGGCTTCCGAAGATTGTTGAAGATCTATCGGTCAATCTGGTGCCCATCGTCAGCTCAGCACGAGGAGCCGAGCTTATCCTTCGCGGCTGGGCCAAACGCTTCGATCGAACAGCTGGCGCAATCATCCTCGAAGGACCGCTTGCAGGTGGCCACCTCGGCTTCACTCCTGAACAGCTTGAGCATCTAGAAGATTACACGCTTGATTCACTTGTGCCAGAACTTGTCGAGGCCGTCAAGCCATTTGAAGATCGCTTCGGACATGCTATCCCCGTTATTGCTGCCGGTGGTGTATTCGATGGAAAGGATATCGCGCGCATGGTGTCTTTGGGGGCAGGCGGCGTTCAAATGGGAACGCGCTTCGTGTGTACTGAAGAATGTGACGCGTCTCAAGCCTTCAAACAGACCTACCTCGATGCCGAAGAAGAAGATATTGTCATCGTGAAGAGTCCTGTTGGTTTGCCCGGTCGTGCCATTCGCAACAAGTTCCTTGAAAGCCTAGAAAAGGTCGACAAGCTACGAATTAACTGTCTCTACCACTGCCTTACTGTCTGCAAAGTCGCTGAAGCCAAGTTTTGTATCGCCGAAGCGCTACTTAACGCTTATCGAGGAGACATCGATCACGGCCTCGTCTTCTGTGGTCAGAACGCACATCGAATCAACAAGATTGTCACGGTAAAGGAGCTGATGGCTGAACTCCGCGGCGAACTTCACGCCGCTCTTCTGGGTGCCTAGTTCCTATGATAGGCCTTGCGGCAATCGCGCATGCGGCTACGATGCGATGGGACTTGGTAGGTGTAGAAGACAAACAAACCAAGATTCAGAAGGATAGCCACCAGCCCGATGGGATGGACCAAGACCGTGGTACCACGAAAGCGACGGATACCTTCAAGGTAGAGCACCACCCCTACGATGAGAAGGGTATTCGTTATCACGGCGGTCACAAGATCTGGGAGTACGTCTCGAAAACACAAAAAAATAAGCCCGACGGCAAGGCTGGCATTTCCCAAGCTCAATATCGGGAAGCCCTTGAATGTCCTCTGCAGCAGGCCATAAACGAAGAGGCCACGGCGTAGACCTCGCTATGCTCGCAATAACAAAGCTTAGAGATCGGATTGTCCACTTGAATGCTAGTGAGTATTCTTATAGACTGACTGGTCGGTCGAGTCTATTGGAAGGCCATCACGAAAAGCAGGGAGTGTACTATGAATCTACTATTGGTTCGTTTGCGGTCGCCGAAAATCATGAACTCTTTGCTTCATGCGGCGTCATTTGTGACCAGAAAAGTGGAGTCTCCTCCACGACGACTATTGCGCATTGCGGCCAGTGTCCCTTCGAACTGGGGAAAGCATCTCATTGATCTGCGTGACAAGGGACCGGAGCCTGAAGCTCTGGAGTGGACTGATTGTGCGATTCTGGACAATAGCTTCATTGGCGCCAGGAGGGGTTCAACCACACTCCGCAATTTTGAGAGAAATGCAGTGACTGTTTGCTCTGCTTCAGGCGGCGATGGAGCATCGAGAGCAGTAAAGTCGTTGGGCGGTGTTCAGCTTCCTTTGCGGATCAAGTCTATACCCAGCTGGAAGTTGGCGAATCTCTCACAATACACGTCTGTCAGTATCCCCCTCCATGCTCGTCCTGAACAAGAGTTGACGATGCGGGGTGAGATCCACGGACCGTCAGTTGAAGAGATGAGACCACCTGAAGAGATCGTGGAGGAGCTCAATCATCTCTATGTGGCTGGTTGGCGCAAGCAGATTCATTTCTTCACTGCAGCAGACGCGAAGTCGGACGCTGCTTGGCTAAGTAGGGTATTTGCAAAGTTGGAGCAATGGCGGTTTGGCAAACAGGTCGGCGGCATGAGTGCCGATATCTGTGCAAGCGAGATTGCTGAGCCACAACTGGCATCTAGGGCTGCGAAAGCGGGAATCAAAGATGTTTTCTTGCGCTTCGAATTGCAGGGAGAGCAATCGCTGGGTCTGACGAGCGAACACGACTTCATCTGTTTTCTGAAGAAGCTCCAACGTCTTGGTATTCAAGTCAGAGGAGGATTGCCGATCGTGAGAGCAGGCATTGGCTGGGAGGAAATCATGAACGAAGCCGCGCGACTTCGCTCGCTTCACCTCGATCGCCTGCTCGCGCAACTTGTTGGGGCACCGTTGACATTCAGGAACCGAGTTCACGCTCTTTGTACAGTGCGCTACTTGGAAAAATCATTCCGAGAAATGCGACAGATTATGTCCGATGTAGTCTTTGCACGGAAGCGAAGTCCCCAGATCCTGTCCCTGGCAGCAGCAATCGCCATCTACTCTGACACCTATCGGCTGGTTGAGCAAGCCGTGTAGTAGGGCGTGCGCTAGAACGATGATTCTTGAGAGGCAAAGAAGTGGACAAGTCATCATGAGGAGTGAGAAGAGAATGGAGACGATGCCAGAGCTACGGATTGGGAATGTTGTATCAAGACTGCCCATTGTCCAAGGAGGCATGGGTGTAGGAATTTCTTTGTCTGGTCTTGCTAGTGCTGTTTCGCGTGCCGGAGGAATTGGTGTAATTTCTGCAGCAGGCATTGGCATGATGGAGCCTGACTTCAAGACCAATTTTCACAAAGCGAACGTCCGAGCACTGAGGAAGGAGATCGTTCGTGCGAAGGTGTCCTGCTGGGGTCCCATCGGAGTGAATATCATGATGGCTCTAACCGACTGCAGCACACTGATTGGGGCTGCAATGGAAGAAGGGGCTGATGTCATCTTCTTGGGTGCAGGATTGCCGCTTCGTCCACCTGCAGGGATTCCTCTTGAGGTACTTGAGGAGACTTCGACTGCATTCGTACCCATTGTTTCTTCTCCGCGTGCCGCCAAGCTCATTCTCAAGCATTGGGA
>CAZKDW010000080.1:5379-6459 GCA_964551625.1 uncultured Thermotogae bacterium
GGCGTTCAGATGGCGACACGCTTTGTGGCTACGGATGAATGCGACGCAGATCTTGCATTCAAGCAAGCGTATGTTGATTGTGAACCTGGTGATTTGACGATCATTGATAGCCCCTTAGGTCTGCCGGGGCGAGCCATAGACAACAGCTTCCTGGCAGACGTTGCCCAAGGCGTGCGAAGGCCAACGAACTGTCCGTGGCATTGCCTGACTACTTGCAACGCTGAGACGTCCCCCTACTGCATTGCCCGGGCCTTAACGAATGCCAAAGAAGGTCATCTCGATGAAGGCTTTGCATTTGCCGGAGCCAACACACCTCGCGTCAAGGAGATTGTTCCTGTGGCTGAGCTGGTCGCTGAGCTAGAAGCTCAGTATGCTATTGCTCAATGCATACAGGTGGCATGAACAAGAATGTGAAAGACAGTAGCCCTTCGAAACGTGAGGCGATTCGCGATGCCGCTGTGAAGGTTTTTGCAGCCAAGGGCTATCATACAGCTACCGTGAGCGAGGTCGCCGAAGTAGCCAATGTCGGAAAGGGCACGGTCTACTTCTACTACGCAAGCAAAGAAGATCTGCTTCTAGAAATCCTCGTTTACCATTTCGATCAGATGATGTCTGTGATTGAGCGGATTGAGCAGGTCGAGCTTGCCCCAGAGCAAGCTGTCCAAGTCGTGATCGCCGATTCGATACGACGGCTCAAAGAAAACCCCGACCTATTCAAGATCATGGAGCAGCAACCCCTCCTCTATCACGATCGCGTGAAAGAACGTTTTGAAACCTTGTTTGGTCAGATGGTTGATCGCACTGCTGGGCTGCTTGCTGCCGGGATGGCGCAAGGATTTATTCGATCCTGCGATACGCGAGCCGTTGCCAGCGTGCTATTGAGTACAGCAATATCGTTCCCTCTATATCTCACACTGTATCCAGACAAGGACAAGGATGAGACGTTGGATCACTTGGGACAAGAGTTGGCGACACTCCTCTGGGCCTCGCTTCGGAAGTCCGATAGCTAGGCAACAAGACTGGGCGATCATCTGATTCCTGCAACCGCGTGGGAGTTCACATTGATTGGCCGTTACCCCC
>CAZKDW010000081.1:0-6423 GCA_964551625.1 uncultured Thermotogae bacterium
TACAGCGGAAGACAGCACCACACACTCGAAGACAAGACGTTTGCCATGTTGTTCTTTTCCGGTTCCACGCGCACGCGCATGTCATTTGAAGCAGGCATGACTCAGTTGGGCGGACACTCGCAGTTCTTGAACCCGACCACCATGCGGCTATCTCTGGAAGACAAGCCTGGCGCCGGCGAAACCGTCAAGGATACGGCCAAAGCGATGGCTCGATTCTGCGATGGCATCGGCATCCGTTTGCTGGATGATTCAATTGATCATTACGGTCTTGGTGATGAGGTCATGCAGAAATTCGGCGAACATGCCGAAGTTCCCGTGATCAACATGGCCTCGGACATCAACCATCCCTGCCAGTCACTGACAGACATCTACACGATGCATGAGAAATTGGAAGGCGATGTCAAGGGCAAGAAGATCGTCATCATGTGGGCCTACACGCCATGGATTCGTGGTCTTTGCTCGGTCCAAGGAACGGCGCTCATTTCGTCCATGTATGGTATGGACGTTGTCGTGGCCCATCCCGCTGGATACGAAATGGATCCCAACGTGATGCAGCAGTGCCGCGATCTGGCAGATCAGACCGGCGGACAGTTCACAGTCGAGAATGACCTCGATAAGGCGCTCGCTGGTGCAACAGTGGTGTTCCCGCGTAACTGGTTTACCAAGGACCGGTACGAAATCGGCAAGGAGAAAGAACACGAGCTCGCTCTGCAGCACAAAGACTGGTGCTACACGGCTGAAAAACAGGCGCTAACAAGCCCTGGACACCTTCTCCAGTGCATGCCCGTTGATCGCGGACATGAAGCGATGCCCGACGTCTGCGACAACAAGCTGTCGTGGATTTACGATCAAGCTGAGAATCGATTGCACACGCAAAAGGCGATCATGACCCTCACGATGGGGGGGCGTCTGTAACGATGGCCAACGAGCGGACAACCCTGATTGGAGCCGGGCTACCGCGTCTTGACGCAGTAGACAAGGTCCGAGGTGAGGCGAAGTACGTCGATGATCTCGCCTTTCCTGGCATGCTTCATGGATGGGTTGTCCGCAGTCCATTTCCACATGCCAAGATTCTACATATGGATACAGCATCCGCGTTCTCTAACCCGGATGTGAATTGCCTGGTCACACACACAGATGTTCCAGGTTCTAATGTTGTTCACGTCATCTACGATGACCAGCCGGCACTAGCCCGCGACGTCGTTCGCTACGTGGGGGAGCCTGTGGCTCTCGTCGCTGCGGCCAGCCGCAAGGCTGCCAAGGCGGCTGCCGAAGGCATGAAGATCGTGTATGAAGAGCTTCCCGTTGTTAGCGATCCTGTGGACGCGCTTCGTCCTGAGTCACCCATTATTGTCTCGTTGGCTGAGGCCGCTGAAGGTGGCGGGAATCTGTTCAACGAGATGGTTCTTCACAAAGGCGACGCAGATGCTGGCTTTGCCGAAGCAGACGTCGTTGTCGAGAGCAACTACGAAACGGGATACCAAGAACATGCCTATATTGAAACGCAGGGAGCTATCGCCGTTCCTGAGGAAGGTGGGGGCATGGCACTCTATGCTTCGATGCAATGTCCGTTCTATGTGCAGCGGGCAGTTGCCAAGGTTCTCGAACTCCCCATGTCCAAAATCCGCGTCGTTCAGACGACGACAGGCGGCGCGTTCGGAGGCAAGGAAGACGTCCCTTCTCAAATTTGTAGCTTAGCAGCCCTGATGGCGTGGAAAGCACTCCGCCCTGTCAAGCTGGTATTGGATCGTGGAGAAGACGTACTGACCACGAGCAAGCGTCACCCTTCCCGTGTTCGCTATCGAACTGGCGCCAAGGCCGATGGTACGATTACGGCCATTGATGTGGATGTCATCCTCAATGCGGGTGCCTATCAGACGCTCAGTTCGGCTGTGCTTTGGCGAAGTCTGTGTACGGCAGCTGGCCCCTACCGTATTCCCCACGTCAGGGTGAACGCCAAATCAGTGGCGACAAACACCGTACCCAATGGTGCGTTTCGAGGATTCGGCAGCCCTCAAGTGATCTTCCCTCACGAAGCCCAGATGGATCGGCTGGCTGAGAAGCTGAACATGGATCGCGCCGAAATACGACGACGCAATGTGCTCAAGGCAGGCGATTACTCCTCGACCGAGCAACTGCTTGAAACAAGCGTGGGGATAAGCGAATCACTTGACCGCGCCACGGAAATGATTGAGTGGCCTGGCCGCATGGATGCTGTCGCCGCCTTCAATGCAGAACACCACGATGCCAAGCGTGGACTTGGTATCTCTTGCATATTGTACGGCGTGGGCCTGGGTGGCAAAGCGCCATTCCTAGACAAGGCGGGAGCCACGATGAAGCTGGAGGCCGATGGGTCTGTGGGCGCTGCAGTTGGAACCGTGGAAATGGGACAAGGCCTCACGACGTCGCTCCTTCAAATTGCAGCCGAAGAGCTAGGGATCCCCATAGATCGAATCCAGTTGGCGCCTGTGGATACATCGCGTGTTCCTGACTCAGGCCCCACTGTTGCTTCGCGAGGCACCATGATGTCGGGACTGGCTATCCTCAATGCAGCCAAACAGCTGCGCGCACGTGTCGAAGAAGTTGCGAGTTCGAACGGTATCCCGGCAAGTGAGATTCGTCAACGTTGGGACGAGATTGCCAACTTGTTCTGGCTCAATAATCTTGATCCTGCAGTCGAAGGGTGGGCCAAGACAGAACCCGTTTCCTGGGATCCCAAGACGGGCCTCGGCGACGTCTATCCTGTCTATGCCTATGCCTGTCATATTGCCGAGGTAGAGGTTGATATGGCGACGGGCGAAACAGACGTCATCGATTTCGTGGCTGTTCATGACTCGGGGCGTATTCTCAATCGCACGCTGGCAACAGGGCAGGTCCAAGGCGGTGTCGCGCAAGGCATTGGCTTTGCATTGATGGAGGACATTCCTCAGCGCGACGGCTACTTACTCGTCAATGGCCTGACGACGTATCGTCTGCCCACGATTCGCGACGTAGTTCTAGATATGGGCGTCGACTTTGTTGAGGCCGAATTCCCTGCTGGCCCCTTTGGAGCCAAGGGTATTGGCGAAGTGCCTCTCATGGCTGCTCACGCAGCTGTAGCAGGTGCTGTAAGCCATGCTACAGGGCATCAAGCGACACGCTATCCCCTTGACCCAGACACAGTGGCTAGTCTGATACAGCAAGCTGTCTAACCCCATCTCACAACCAATAAAAAGAGAGAAGGGCCACAAAGGCCCTTCTCTCGCAATCATTGAACCATTCAGTTTGTATGTATTACATACCGAGGGCAACGAACAGAGAACTCCAATCCACACTGCCGGTAACGGCATCTGCAAGGCTGGTTACACCCAGCATTCCCATGATCGTGTTAAAAAAGTTCTCAATGCCTTCAGCAGGAGAGGCCATGATGATGGGCATGAGCGAATCGGCAAGCGACATACCGAGCGATTCGGAGAGGCCGGCCAGATAGTCTGCGTTGTCTGTGAAGAACTGTTCAAAAGCTGCGCCAAGGGCGACGGGATTGGATTCGCGCAGGGCGACAATGCCGATGCCAAAGAGACGGCCAAGAACGGAGAGTGACGTGAAGAAGGGTGAACCAAGAGGAATCGTGTTACCAGCTTCATCCATCTTGAGCCACTGAGCGAGTGCAGGGACCGCTCCCAGAGGTAGATCGATCTCTAATGTTCCCGACTTGATCAATGCGCCGGCGAAATCAAATGTTGTGCCGGTTAGCAGCCCCATGGGAACCATGTTGCCGCCGACTGCAATGTAGTGCGTGATGGCTACTTCTTGCTCAAATTCCAAATGAAGAATGTTCGCAGCTTCATCTGTTGTGTTGTTGAAGAACCATACTGCGGTGTCACCTGCGATGTGCATTTCAATCCAGGGGGCAACAACAGCTGCCGATGCGGCGAACGACAGGCTTACGACTAACCCCAATACCAACCATAAATTCTTGGTTCGAATCATACCAGCCTCCTTGGCAAAGTGAATGAAGCATTTTAGCCGGGCGCGCTAGATCTAGCAAAGCGAGCGGGGTTTTGCCTAGGTTGTGAGATAAGCTGCGATGGCCTCAGCCAGAGGAAGATCGTCGGGGCTCGTGATCTTGATATTTGTCCCTTCGCCAGGAACTGTGATGACTTGGTGCCCTGACAGCAGAACTGCGGATGCATCATCTCGAATCTCTGGCGGCGCGGCGGCAAGGCAGCGGAGTATGAGTTCGCGATCAAATCCCTGGGGTGTCTGTGCGCGAGCTAGCGGCTTATCCCAATCGAATAGAGCAGTGATCTCGTTCCCGGGCACGCACTTGTGCAAGAGGTCGGTGATGGGAAGAACGGGAATGACTGCCTTCCCTTGCTCTGTTTCAGCGAGAACGTTGCGGATGAGTGCTTGTGTTGGGAATGGTCTCGCGCCGTCGTGAATCAGCACGATGTCGCTGCCAGCTGCTTGAATTCCGGCGAGGGCTGAATCTCGCCGCGTTGCTCCTCCCTCAACCAAGCGGATGTCTAGGGATAGTGGCTGAATCAATGCTCTCACTGCCTCTTCTTCGTTGGGATGGACGACGAGGATGATCTCCTCGATGACATCAACTTGGGTGAAGGCACGGATTGTGCGGGAGATGAGGGGCTGCCCACCAACGGACAAGAAGATCTTGTTTGTCCCTATTTGCATCCGATCCCCGCTTCCTGCTGCGAGGATCACGGCCGAGGCGATCATGGAGTCGTCGGTGCGTTGAGTGATGTTAGCTTGCGGAGCACGAGCGTGTCTGGATGGATGGCATAGGCTTCCCACGTCTCCGATCGATTGGAGTTGAAGTAGATGTCGCCATCGATACCCCAGCTGGGATTAATATCGTCTCCTTCGTGGGTTGTGAGGCGCAGTGTTTCCATGCTTTCCAGATCGAGAACGTAAACATCGACATTCTCTTCGCGGCTGGATGCAAATGCGATGCGCTTTCCATCTGGCGACCAGGCTGGGGACCAGTCTGCGAACTCATTGTTTGTCAGCTGAGTTTCGGTATTGTTGCTCAGATTGAGCGTGAATAATTCGAGGCTTTGTTCGGCTGACGATTCATACACAAGCAGGGTAGTATCCGGGCTGAGCGAGGGTTCCCAATAGGTATATTCGGGCTCGCTACTGCCGAAGAAACTGCCACGGAAGACCATGACTAGCAGCAACGCGACAACGAACACACCAGCAATGATCCATTTTTTCTTATTCATAATTCCTTCCTTAGTTAGTGTTCGTTTCGTGCGTTCTCAGCGGCTGGCTCTACGAACAACATGCGTCCGGCATCGGTTTGCAGTGTGCTTTTGACGACGGCCTTGATTGTCTGTCCAATGTGTCTGCGTCCATTCTCAACGACAACCATGGTCCCATCATCCAGATAGCCAACCCCTTGGTTGATCTCCTCGCCGCGGTCAATGATCTCGACGGATATATCCTCTCCGGGGATGAAGCGCGGCTTGACGGCATTCGATAGCTCGTTGACGTTAAGAATGGCGACGCCTTCGACCTGGGCCACGCGATTGAGATTGTAGTCTGTTGTAATTAATACAGCCGACTCGTCTTTGGCGAGATGGATGAGCTTGCGGTCGACTTCCCGAATCGAGGGATAGTCGCGTGAAGTCACACGAATGGCAATGTTCTCGTCTTGCATGAGTTGATTCAGCGCGTCGAGCCCGCGCCGCCCTTTACGTCGGCGCAGACTGTTGGAGGAATCCGCGATATTCTGTAGCTCTCCGAGCACAAACTCGGGGACAAGAATCTCTCCCTCCACGAATCCCGTAGCCAGAAGGCTGCTGATGCGTCCATCGATAATGATGCTTGTGTCCAGGATCTTCTTTGGCACATTTGATCCACGTCGTATGCGCGGGGAATCCTGTTCTTGTCGAGGTCGAGAGAGGGGGCTGTGAAGAAGAAATCCGATCCGAATGCCTGTCAGGCTGCATCCGACGAGCAATGCACCTTGGGCAATTCGTACGCCATTGGATGCAGGGAATGTAAGAGCAATGCTGTACGCAATAATGACGCCGACAACGGTTCCACCCAGTCCTACCCATAGGCTATTGAGCAGTCGCTGTTCGATGCCCTCTTCCTCAAACGAGGGGGATAAGCGCTTCCAAATTAGATGAAGCCCCGTTGCTAATAGAGAGCCGGAAAACCCTCCGAAAAGCAGATTGGACCACAGTGCAGAGAGTGATCCAAACGGAGGAAAGAGCTGGTAAGCAACGGAGATGGCAGCACCGGTGAAGAATAGGGATGATAAGAACAATAGAAAATAGAACACGCTCGCCACCGTCCTTTGGCCACGAACAGGAATAACCTAGCGATTTCTGTTCGTTTCTCTCAGATATCCTATTATACGGAGCACTTGTTTTCACTACAAGATTTCGCTATTGTAATCAGCAAATGAGGGCTCCT
>CAZKDW010000082.1:0-6365 GCA_964551625.1 uncultured Thermotogae bacterium
AACGCCGAACGTTCGCTGCAGAAGACGATTCAAACCACAGGACGAGGCATCACCTACAACGCGCTGACTGTGGCACTGGGATTCTTCATCCTCATTTTCGCGTCGTTCAAGGGCATTCGTACCTTTGGATGGCAAATCGCCCTGACGATGGGTGTAAGCGCTCTATCGGCCATCTCCATCATCCCAGCGATTCTCGTGCAATGGAAGCCGAAGTTCTTATCACGTTCTGCGTGGAAGCGAGACAGCTAGAAACTAACGAGTACAAACCGAGTAGTTGTGTAGACGATGTACGATTCATTAAGGAGGCATGGAATGTTTAAGAAACTTGCAACGATTGGAATGACCTTGTTCAGTGTGGCGCTACTGAGTATGGCGGCTGTTGCACTGACTGCTGATGAGATTCTCGATCTAATGGATGCTGAAGCTGATGCCCTCGCTGAAGGCAGCATGATATCTACTATCCGCTTTGACAATGCCTATAGTGACGGGACGACGGGGACGAATCTGTTTGGATCTCTTTCTATCCCAAATCGATCGCTGATCTACTTCATCGAGCCAGCAGACGTCATTGGCACTGTCTTCCTTACACACGAGTTTGATGAAGAGGGCGTCGACTCAAGATTGTGGCTCTATCTCCCCTTGCTGGGTCTTCCCAAAGAACTCGTTTCCGAGGATGAACGTGGCGGTAGCTTCGCTGGCAGTTCCCTATCCTACTCCGACCTTGGAGATCGCGATGGTGAAGATAACTACGACTCTGTGCTCCTAGGCGAAGAAGACGTCGAGGTCGGAGATCAGACGCGCACCGCTTACAAAATTGAGTCCACAGCGGTACCGGGTGCTGATGTCGACAATCCTCGGAATATCCTTTGGATTGATACCGAGTTCCTTATCATGCTGAAGATGGAATCCTACAACGACCTGGGCAACCTCTCCTCGACCATGGATATCCTTGAGCTGGGAGAATTCGAGGGAAAATTGATGGCCAACATGATGTTGGCATCTGACGTCTCAGCAGGCAGCACGACGACGATCACAATCCTTGAACAGCGACGTCCAGACGCCGAGGTTTCCGAAGACGTGTTCTTGCCGGGAAACATCAGCGCATTCGATCCCGTTCTTTGGGGATTTGCAGAGTAAACACACCTATTGATAAATGTAGACGGGTTGTCGCTTTGCGGCAACCCGTTCTTCATTGAACTTCTAGAAGTCTCTTGGCCTTCTGTACAGCAGAGTCTAGGATGCTCTCAGCCCCAGCATGCCTTCGCAATCTCGGGGTTTCAAGAATTCGCGCGATCATCGTGAAGGCGCGAAGCACGTCAAATACTGGGATGTGTTCATCTAGATCGCACGGGAGCTGCCGGATAGTCAAATAGCCAGACACATAGGCAGCTTTCAGCTCATCGATATCGGAGCGTCCCCTCAAATCGCTGAGCGCCGTCGCAATGTCATAGGCATAGTGATTCCACTGGACACATTCGAAGTCAATGACCCTCGCCACACCTTCGTGAAACAGAATATTGTCATGCTGAAGATCTCCATGGATGACACCACAAACATCTGAACCCGATCCCAAGGAGTGCATAGCCTGTTGAATAAGCGGGATGGTGTCATACAGTAATTCTACATCGTCCTGTGAGTAGTGCGTCTTCAACGTCGCCATAGGCAGACTCCTAGCCACAGTCTCTGATGAAATCCGGACAGGCTCGAGTTCTTCAGGCCAGCGGAATGTCTCAGCGTGCTTGTGTAACTTCGCGGTCAGGATGCCCATTGCCTCTAAATGTCTATTCGTCAGTGCATCGTCGGCGAATTGCCCATTCACCCAGCGAAAGAGCATGCAAGCGCGGAATCCAGATAGCCCGGGCATAGAAACACTGCGAAACAAGTCGCCAGATCGCATGATGACGGGTTCAGGAACCCCAAGATCCGTATCCCGACATAAGGAGACCAGCCAAAGCAGCTCCCGCATGATAAGCTTGTGATCACGCCCTGGATTGCAGGTTCGCAACGCCCACCGACTGTTCTCAGTTTGAACGCGGAACATCACGTTGGCTGAGTCGCCAAGATACCTTAGATCCGCCTCTTCCAATGCGTATGCCGTTAAGGCCTTTCGCGCGAATCGTTCATAACGCTCCAGCTTCTCGGCATCAGACAAGTCGTCAAATGAACTCAAGACAAACCTCCGGCGCTAGGCTACACAGCAGAAGACACGTATGCAATGGTAGTCCTTCTATTCTAGACGGGGGTCAGATCTTGTCTTTTGACATTTGCCCGCCGAGCTGCTAACTTGATGTCAAAAGGCAAGATCTGACCCCATGTTTGGAAACTGGAATGGTATGGTTGCGCCAATGTGCCAGCCCACACCAATGCCGCCGATTCCGACGTCCTCCAATTCTCCGGAGACAGGGATCCAAGAGATGCTCGGCCCGGCAAATAAGCGAAGAGGGAAGCCCAGCTCTTCAAAGGAATATCCCACGCCACCTTCTCCGGTGATGCCGAGCGCGTTCAGAGTCCCGCTCCCCTCTGTGGAGTCGAGGGTGACGTTCACGCCAATCCCGCCGGCCCCGACGTACGGAATAAATGATCCTATAGGGAATGCAATTCTCGCGATGCCCGAATACCAGATCATTCTCCACTCAAACAATCCAGGGATGTTTACGGATCGTAGGCCAACAGCCAGCTCAACGGACAGGCTCTCTCCGGCAAGTTCTCCTGTAATGCACACCGTACTTCCGTTCAGAAGTTTCACACCAATGCCAACGGATGCGAATGACTCCAATCCGACAAGCAGCAAGAGCGCGGCAACGATCACGGACCTTCTCATTGTTACTCCTTTCTATCCTGCTCTCATGCTATCTCCATCACAAGATAGATGATCAATCGAACAACCTATGCACTCTTGATCAAGCGTGCATCTGGCAACAACCCATTCTCCAAGTCGAACATCTGTGTAGGGGTATCATTCGCGTCCTGTTTGCCATTTTCCATGAGAATAGCGGAGATTACTCCATTGAACCAACTCGGCGCCCCGCTGCATTGCAAAGCGCACGATTGAATGCCCCAACAGGTTCGGGCTACCATGGAACAGTCAACGAGAGGAGGCGCGATGTACGCAAAGATGGCACGATACTACGATCGTATTTACTCATTCAAGGACTACGCTGTCGAAACAGAGAAGCTTATCGGGTGGATCGAGTCGAAGAAACTGTCGAGCGGCAAACGGCTGCTCGATGTTGCTTGCGGCACCGGACACCATCTTGAGTTCTTAGCCAAATCCTTTGATGCCGAAGGCCTCGACTTATCACCTGAGCTTCTTGCACTCGCAAGAAACCGCAATCCGGGAATTCCCTTTCACTGTGATGATATGCGAACCTTTGATCTTCCTGACAGGTTCGATGCCATCACCTGCCTGTTCAGTTCCATCGGATACATGACGACAATCGCAGACCTAGAACTAGGCATCGCAACTATGGCTCACCATTTGGCGCCAGGCGGTGTTCTCATGGTCGAGCCCTGGCTGACACCTGATGTATGGAAATCGGGCAGTGTTCATGGTATGTACATCGATGATCCTGATCTGAAGATCGCTAGGATCAATACAAGTTTGACTCGCGGACGGCTCTCGATTTTTGATCTCCATCACCTTGTCGGAACGCCCCAAGAGACGTTCCATTTCGTCGAGCACCACGAGATGGGGCTATACACGGAGGGCGAGATGACGGCTGCGTTTGAGGCTGCCGGATTGGCGACTTCGTATGACCCCGAGGGGCTCACAGGGCGCGGCATTTATCTCGGAATTCGTGCGAATGACTGACCCGTCCTCCTACTGCACCGACTATCCCATTCGCTTGGCAACGATTGATGAAGTCGAGACGCTGGTAGAGCTTCGTCTGGCCATGTTCGAGGCGATGGGGATTGATCACAGTGAGTTGACCCTAGCGATTGCTCCAATGAGAACCTACTTCAAACAACATTTACCGACCGGCGATTTTCGCGTGTGGGTCGCCGAACACCGGGACGTACCCATTGCCGCCATTGGACTGGTCATCCACAGTGTGCCCCCTTCTCCCCACAACATGGCTGGGCACGTAGCCTACATCATGAATCTGGTGACATTGCCCGAGCATCGGCGTCATGGAATTGCCAAGCGGCTGCTCCTCCACGTGCTTAGCATCGTGCGAGCCGAGGGGATTTCCAAAGTCAGTCTGCATGCAACCTCAGATGGCCAGCCATTGTACGAACATCTAGGTTTTAAGGCCTCAGTTAACCCCGCTGAGATGTGGTTGACACTTGAGTGATGAAAAGGGAGACGTCGATATCATCCAGGGAGCTGGGACCCCTGCGGGTTCGCTAAGTCAGTTCCCAACTACAAACCCGTCTTCGAAATAGTCGGCACGATAGACAAACAAAGACTCTTCATCATCCCCAGCTAGCAGGCCAAGCATTTCGATACCACGGGCGAACAGCGTCATGGTCCCCATGTCTCCTGAAATCTCATACTGGGAAACGGCCAATTCGCGATCTCCAAATCGAATGGTCGTATCGTCGATCCGGGTGATTCTTGTTTCTGGCAATCCATCTGTTTCCTCATCATTCTCTCGATTGGGCGGACCCCCGAAAACGAGCGTGTCAAAACTGGCCTCTCCTTCATATCCTCGCAGCTCGTACAACAACGGAATGACTGCATAGGTGCCAAATGTCCCCAATACATACGCACGCTTCAGATCAACGGGATACTCTTCAACAGTGTCTCCTGATCGCACGATGGCAAGCCCATCCGCGAAATCAGCTTGTATGTTTCTGCCAAACCCCAGGGGCGCGTCGAACGTCGACGCCAAAGACTTCGGCCGTAATTGGGAATCCATTTGAAGCACTTGCTCAAATTTCAACGTAATGGTGGCAATCAATGCCTTGAACCAGAATTTCCCGCTAGAGCGAAGGAAAACCTCATCTCCTTCCAGGCCAAGCTCAAACTCTTCTTCTCCAAAAGGTTTGCCGCTTCCAATCAGTACTAGCGTTCCCGCGATTGGCAGATCAAAGGTTTCGATGGTCAGTGGAGGAATGGAGATCTCTTCAAGCTGGGTTTCGCCAGACAGGTCGACGACATCAGGAACAACCGTCTCTGTCTCTTGTTCCCATACACCAGGCAGCTCCTTGACTTCGATGGCTGTCAGGTCGGCTTCAGGATTCGGCGACGACCATCGCAGCACGAGCAAAAGCGAAACAACGAGAAGAATTGGGATCCCAAGGCTCAATCCTAGTATCCATTTCGTTTTCTTCTTCAAAACCTCAACCTCCCGAATGCAGTTCCATTGTGCCCTGAAACTGTGTGTGGAACATAGAGTTGTTGTGTGAACCTCGTGAGCGACTCACAACAAGTGGCCAGGAGGCATGACAGGTGCTAGGATTAGATTATGAACGGCGAAGGTCCATCGAAAGTAATCGATCAGTCAACCTGGTCCAGACGAGAGCAATTCGAATTATTCAAGACCTTCGGATCTCCCTACTTTAGCATCACTGCCGATGTCGATATCACCGCTTACAGAAATGCGCTTCCACATGGAGAGCGATTCACGGTTGGCATCGTGCATGCGCTGGCTTCAGCCGCCAATGCCGTTCCGGAGTTTCGGCAGCGCATTCGAGGCAATGGCATCATCGAGTTCGAGACCGTTCATCCTTCGATCATCGTGCTCAACCAGGAAGAAGCCTTTCGATTCTGTGCCTTCCCATTTGTCAGCGACTACGCGGCGTTCGCCAAGGATGCCCCGGCACGGATGGAACGCGCGAAGGCCGCCGACTCCATGCTCACTCTCCAGGATCAAGACGATTATCTCTTCTTAACTGGACTCCCTTGGATTTCGTTCACAGGCGTGATGCATGCGGCGCCTACGCAAGCGCCGGATTCAGTGCCAAGGATTGCCTGGGGCAAGTATCGAGACGTAACAGGACGCATCATGATGCCGCTCAACGTTCAGGTTCATCATGCCCTCGTCGATGGCATTCATGTTGGGCGGTTCTATGCCAAAGTAGAGGAGATTCTAGGACGTGCTGAAGAGTGGTTGACTGATTCGGCCTAGGTTCAATGGTTGATCCCTAAGCTTGCGCGAGCAAGTCGTAGTCCTCGGTTTGGATAACCTCGGCCTGGACGAACTGCCCCGCTTCAAGATCCTCTCCCATCACATAGGTCACGCTATCCACATCTGGGGCCTGAGATTGCGTTCTACCGATCCAAATTCCCTCTTCCTCAGTCGGCTCATCAATCAAGATCTCGACTGTCTTGCCAATCATCGCTTCGTTTTTCTCAAAGACGATTTCTTGCTGCGCCAGCATCAGTGCTTGAAGTCTGTCCTCAACAACATCCGACGGGA
>CAZKDW010000083.1:0-6298 GCA_964551625.1 uncultured Thermotogae bacterium
CCGTCGTATGACCTGGAGCCACTTCCTTGAGATCCGGCATCTTGGTCTTGCAGATTTCCATCGCATGCGGACATCGGGGTTCAAAACCGCATCCCGCCGGAACTTCGAACGGGTCGGGGACAACACCCTTGATAGGCTCCAACCGCTCTTTCTCTGCTGCCAGTGACGGAATCGAGTTCATCAATCCTTGCGTATAGGGATGCTTCCCATTGTGGAAGATTTCTCGCACATTGGATGCTTCCACAATCCGTCCCAGATACATAACCACGACATCATCAGCCATACCAGCGATAACGCCTAGATCATGGGTAATGAACTGAATCGACGCGTTGAATTCCGCGCGAAGGGCATTCATGAGCTCAAGAACCTGAGCTTGGATTGTTACGTCAAGCGCTGTCGTCGGTTCGTCAGCAATCAGAAGAGAAGGATTGCAGGACATGGCCATGGCGATCATGGCGCGCTGGCGCATTCCGCCGGAGAGCTGGTGAGGATACTCATCAACTCGCTGTTCTGGAAGCGGAATTCCAACAGCGCGCAACATCTCGATCGCTTTGTTCTTGGCATTTTTCTTATTCAGCTTCTGATGGAGGATGATCGCTTCCATAATCTGGTTCCCGATGGTATACACCGGATTGAGCGATGTCATGGGTTCCTGGAAGATCATCGCAATCTCATTCCCACGGATAGCTCGCATTTCGCGGCCCTTGGGATTGAGCTTCGTGAGATCCATCACTTTGCCATCTCGATGGAAAAGGATTTCGCCATCTTCGATCTTCCCTGGGGGGATCTGGACCAACCCCATGATCGATAGAGCCGTTACGGACTTACCACATCCGCTTTCACCAACGACTCCGAGCGTCTTTTCATGCTCGATGACATAATCTACTCCATCTACTGCACGGACGATCCCATCCTCCGTGTAGAAATACGTCTTGAGACCTCTAACTTCGATTAGCGGCACCGGTCCAACCTCCTCGTCGCGAAACTAAAGGATTGAGAGCACAACTCCCAGCAACATAAAGACGGTGGCCAGTGCCACCGTAAGCGTACGTTTTGGATCTTTAATCTCGTCGCGTCCGAAAACCGTATTTGATGTTCCGGATCCGAACGCCCCTCCCAATCCTGAGTGCTCGCTCATTTGCAAAAGAATCAATGCCATCAGGGCAAAGCAGTTCAGGAAAAACAAAACCTCAAGAATACGTTGCACGATTTCCATATGTCGCTGGTCCTTTCTCTGAATCTACTAGAGATATACTGGAGTCGAAAACGAGTATAGCACAAACCCTGGGGGTCCTCAATAACCTAAATGAACAGGTCTTGCGCCACTTTCAGGGTTATCGTAAGCTGTCAAAACCGCAATTTGAAAGGCGGAGATCCTAATCGTGCGTAAGTATATCTTCGTTACTGGTGGAGTTCTTTCAGGCCTAGGTAAGGGTGTCATCTCCTCATCTATCGGCCTGCTCTTCAAGCTTCAAGGCTACAAAGTAAGCCTTCAAAAGATCGATCCCTACGTGAATGTGGACGCGGGAACGATGAATCCCTACGAACATGGAGAGGTCTTCGTCACTCGTGACGGCAAGGAAACTGATCTCGACATCGGTCGATATGAACGATTCCTAGACGAAGAGCTGACCGCAGCCAACTACATTACGACCGGCCAAGTGTACTGGAACGTCATCCGCAAAGAGCGAAGCGGCCAGTACCTCGGCCATACTGTCCAGATCATCCCCCACATCACAGACGAGATTAAGCGCCTCATCCGCCACCCACTCGAAGAGAGTGACGCGGAGATTGGCGTAATCGAAATTGGCGGGACTGTCGGCGACATCGAAAGCCTTCCATTTCTCGAAGCTCTCCGCCAAATGAAGGATGAATTACCTCGCGAAGACACATTCTTCGTCCATGTCACACTTCTTCCGCGGCTCAGCACATCAGATGAACTGAAGACCAAGCCCACGCAGCATTCAGTCAAGGAACTTCGCGGCATCGGTATCCAGCCCAATGCCATCGTTGCCCGGTGTGACCAGCCGATGCCTGACCCAGTCAAGCAGAAGATCGCCCTGTTCTGCGATGTTGCCCTGGAAAACGTTATCGAAGATCCTGATCTACCTTCGATCTATCATGCGCCCTTGCTGATGTTCGATCATGAACTTCACCTCCGTGTGGCGGAAGGACTCAGCCTTGAGAAACGCCCCGTGCCTCTGGAAGAATGGTCTTCACTGGTTCGGCGCGTGGAAAAACCTGACCACCGCGTCCGTATTGGCATCGTTGGTAAGTATATTGAGCTGAAAGACTCCTACATCAGTATCAGTGAGGCCTTGCTGCATGCCGGAGCCTGGGAAAACATCCACGCAGACATCGAATGGATCTCGGCTGAAGATCTCGTTTCGGGGGATGTCACCGCCCAGTTGGGTGAGCTCGACGGCATTCTGATCCCTGGAGGATTTGGCCATCGCGGCATCGAAGGCAAGCTAGAGGCCGTCGAGTACGCGCGGGTGAATAAGATTCCCTACTTCGGACTGTGCCTCGGCCTGCAGTGCGCTGTCATCGAATTTGCCAGAAATGTTCTGGGATGGCGAGAAGCCAACACCACAGAAAACGATAGTGATACACCGCACCCAGTGATTGCCTTACTCGAAGAACAATCCCGCGTCACACAGAAGGGCGGCACAATGCGATTGGGTGTCTATGAATCGAAGCTCGAACCCGACAGCATTTGTCGCCGCTGTTACGGCCAAGACACAATCGTTGAGAGACATCGCCATCGATACGAGTTCAACCCCGCATTTAAGGAGCAACTCGAGGCAGCAGGACTCCGCGTAACTGGGACATCGCCGGACGGGCAGTTGGCAGAGATTGTCGAGCTAGAAGGCCATCCCTGGTTCGTAGCCGTGCAATTTCACCCGGAATTCACATCGCGCTTCTTGTCTCCACATCCACTATTCCGCGGATTCATCAAATCATGTCTCGAACAGCAATCGTCGTCATAATCTTGGTCTTCGTGATCGGAGGGATCACCTTGCTCCTAAGGCGATCCTCGCCGGTTCAGGAGATATTCACCCACGCGGAGAAGATCTCTCTCTCCGGATATCAAGAGAATGGAAATCTCTCCTGGTCGCTTCTAGCAGACAGTGGAACTCTAGATGATGGAGGCAGCATGCTCGAAACCGCGACACTTACATTTACCAGGGAGTCAGACTCGCCCATCGTCGTCTATGGCGATCGCCTGTCCCGTGATTCGAGCGGAAGTACGCTGACGGGATCCGTCCAAGTTGATCAGGCTGATGGGCTGTCGTTGAGAACGGAGACTCTCTTCTGGGACGAACACAATGATGTGCTGGAATCGGGCCCTGTGTCGATCGAGATGGCAACAGCAACCATTGACGCAGGTGCCTTTCATCATAATCTGGATACAGGGATCACGACACTCATGCATGGTATTGAAGCCCAAATCACCCATGAGAGTGTTGCCTATACCGCACACTCCGACTCCGCTGAAGCGAATGAAGATCAGTTGGCGTTGATTGGTAATGTCTCCATTGAAACTGAAACCGAAGACACATACACATGCCAGCGGCTCGAATCTGATCCGTCGACTTCGTCTATTCACCTCATTGGCGATGTTATAGGAAGTTGGCAAGGCAACGAGTTCGCTGCGGGGACCGTGTTGCTGAATGAGAGTGGTATCCGATTGCATGAAGACGTGACCACAAATCTCAATCTGCTTATGATGGAAGAATCTCATGACACTTGAAGCAAAAGGCCTTACCAAAGCGTATCGAGGGCGGATTGTGGTCAACGATCTCAGCCTGTCTGTTGAACGCGGTCGAATCGTGGGGCTACTCGGGCCTAATGGTGCGGGCAAGACGACAACGTTCTACATGATGATCGGCTTCATCTCTGCTGAAGCGGGGCAAGTGCTATTCGACTCGACAGATATTTCCAAACTTCCATTCTTCAAACGCGCCCGCTTAGGAATCGGATATCTCCCCCAAGAACCATCTATATTCACCAAGGCAACCGTCGCTGAGAATATGGATCTTGCCATTGAGTGGCACATCGGACGGAACTCTAACCCACGACTTCGCGATCAACTGCTTGACGAATTCGGGCTCATCGCCTTAAGCAAGCAGCTCGCAGGAACCCTATCATCAGGCGAACGCAGACGCTTGGAGATTGCGCGCACGTTGGCCACCAAACCAAGCCACGTATTGCTTGACGAGCCATTCTCTGGCATCGATCCGATCTCAATCGCCGACCTGCAGAACGAAATCATCTCACTCAAGGAACGAAATATCGGAGTTGTCATCACAGATCACAACGTGCGAGACACGCTCACGATCACGGATTCCGCGATCTTGGTTGACCGCGGAAAGCTGATCGCAGCAGGAACGCCGGATGAAATCGTCGCCAATCCTGAAGCTCGTCGCGTCTACTTGGGAGAAAGCTTCCGCTCGCTTGAAGAGGGAAGATCCACAACATAGAGCTTCCGCTTCCAGATCAATGCGCCGAATACCAACACAAACACGACACTAATGGCGTGAGCCGCGCGCAGTGTTCCCACAGGGTGCAGATACGTGTAGGCTCCCGTTGTTACTTCGACCACTCGCTGTTTCCCCCACCACAGGCTGTCGGCGCGAGTAAAACTAACGAGCGAGCGAGCAACCGCGTAGAGAATGAAGTAAAGGGCTGTCGAGAAACCGGCCCGGTATCCGCGCTTTCGGATACCCCACAAGAACACGAAGATAGATAGATTCAGAAGCATCTCGTAGATCATGGAAGGATGGGTGGCTTGTCCCGGGAAGGTCATTCCAGCAGGTGAGGTAGAGGGGAATCGAATGCCCCACGGTAATGTCGTCGGAAGGCCAAAGGCATCGCCGTTTGTAAGATTTCCAATCCGGCCGATAGCCTGCCCCAGAATGAGACTGGGCACGAATGCATCCGTAAGATCCCAGAAGCTCACTTTGCGGAATCGCGAGAACAGATAAACAACGAAGATCCCCACCAGGACGCCTCCGTGAATGGCCAGCCCCCCTTGCCATAGTTTGAAGATATCCATCGGCCGCGCGCCATAGTAATCCCAATGGAACACGACGTAGTACAAACGGGCCCCAATAATGGCCATAGGTACAGTCCACAACAGCAGATCAAGCAGATTATCTGTCGTGAGCTCAAGCTGTTTGCGCCGAACTTCCTTGCTCAACAGGAAGAAACCAAGACTAATCGCGATGACATACATGAGACCGTAGTAGCGGATGATGATTGGACCGACTTGCAACAGAATCGGGTGCATGCATTCCCCTCCTTCGCAGTATGATACGAAGTATATGACTCGTCTGACATGGAAAGAAACCCTGCTGTCTCTGCTCTCAGGAATTCTGACGGCATTCGCCATGCCAGGATTTGGTGCCTTCGCCTTGGTCTTCTTCTCACTGGTTCCCTTGTTCTTGGTATTGGAAAAGCGAGGTGGATTCTTACCTGGATTCTTCTTCGGAGTGGCCTTCTTTGCCATTGACTTGCGGTGGATTGCCACCTTGTCGCGGTTTTATCCCATCGTGATCGCAGGCCTTGTTCTACTGGTGCTCGTCTTCGCAATGGGGTGCGGAATTCTGGGAGCAGCTATCGCATGGCGAAGGCGTTCTTCCGCGTGGACATGGCTACTACTAGCCCCTGCGCTGTTTGTGATCGCTGAGGTTCTGAGAACCTTGGGCCCCTTAGGCATGGGCTTTTCAACGCTCTATGCAACGCTGTTTCGTGTGCCTGTGCTGATCCAATCAGCATCCCTATTCGGCCCCTGGTTCATCTCCGGCATCATCGTCGCGATCAATGGGAGCCTAACCCTGTTTCTACGTAAACGAGACTATTGGTTTACCTTCTTGGCTGGAGGGCTAATTCTTCTCCTTGCTGCATTTTCCCTCCTGCCTCGCACGTCTGACGGAACCCCTCTCCACGTGGCCATCGTCTCATCAAAGATCGAGCAAGAAGAAAAACTGGACGGGAGAAATCTGGTTGAACTCCGTGATCGCTATCTCGGACTTGGGCAAGAGGCCTTGAGCCTTCAACCCGATCTCATCATCTTCCCTGAATCGATTCTTCCTGCCTACATCCTTCAGAACCCGCAGCTAACTCAATCATTCGCAGATCTCGCTCAACAAGGATCAGCGCAGGTCCTCCTGGGAGCAGGCGTCTATCGAGACCGCAAGATCTTCAATGCCACCGCACTATTCTCGGGAACAGGCGAGTTGGTCGGAACCTATGACATGGTCCATCCCGTTCCCTTCGGCGAGTACATTCCGGG
>CAZKDW010000084.1:0-6297 GCA_964551625.1 uncultured Thermotogae bacterium
TAGCCGGCTGTGTGATCGGCACCCATGGTGGAGATGGCGTAGGTCATCCCAATGCCTTTGATCGCGCGTGGGTCATAGGCCGGCATGTTCTGGCCCTTCACATGTGGGACACGGGTGACGCCGAATGTCTTGCCTGTGACGAGGGCGCCTCCGCCGAGGATCTTGCCCAATGGTGTGGCCTTGCCGATTTCCTTCACCAGTTCGATGGCCTTGGCGCCATCTCCAAACTTGGCAACGCCGCCTTCCATGGCAACGGCAATGGCACCACCGATCTCGATGGTGTCCAGGCCATATTCGTTGCACAGCAGATTCATCTCAGCGACTTGATCGAGATTGTCGATACCGCAATTGGCACCTAGTGCCCAAGCGGACTCGTATTCAAGGCACGAGGTGTGTTCGGATCCGTCAGGTCGATGCCAGGTATTGGAGCAGCGAATAATGCAGCCGGGAGAGCAGGCATGGTTGTACATCTCTTTCCCCGTGCGTTCCTTGTTCCCTTCGAAGATTGCTTCGCCAGCGATCTTGGCTGCGCCTTCGAATCGTCCCGTGCGGAAATTGTTGGTGGGTAAGGCGCCTGCCTCATTGATGATGTTGACCAATACGGCTGTGCCGTAGCTGTTCAGTGCGCCCTTGGGCTTGGTGATCGCGTGTTCCAAGAGTGCATCTGTCATCTTCTTGCGCCCTCCGTCGAAGATTCCCTGGTTGGCGATGGATACGCCCTCGACGCCCGCGTCGTCTACGACAATGAGTTTCAGACCCTTGCTGCCCATGACAGCACCAAGACCGCCACGTCCGGCATAGCGTGTTGGGCCGCCGGTCAGATCGTTGAAGCAGATGCCGGCTGCCGGCATACGATGCTCGCCAGCCACGCCAATGGAGCAAATGTCGACTGCTTTGGAGCCGCCAAACTGATCGAATAGAGGGGGATAGATCTCTGAGAGCTTCTTGCCGGTCCAGGAAGCTGCTGATTCGAAGCTAGCGCCGTCCTTATCGAGTTTGAGCAACCAGAATCCGTCTGCTTTCCCTTCAATGATCATGGCACGGATTCCTAAGCGCGCCAAGCGTCGCGACAATCCTGTGCCTGCATTGGATTCCTTTATCCCGCCTGTCAGTGGGGACTTTCCGCCAACTGAGATTCGCGACGACGTCGGAGATGACGTGCCCGTGACAATGCCAGGAGAGAACACAAGTTTGTTGTTCGGTCCCAACGGATGACAAGTGGCGGGAACTTCATCATGTATGATTGAAGAGGTCAGCCAGCGACCTGCCCTGCCTTTATACTGTTCAGGCACGGGCTCAAATGTGGCCGTGCGTGTGTCCATGTTGATACGCAGAAATCGATCCATAGTCTCCCCTTTTTCAACGAGTGAGTTGCCAACGTCGCACTCTTATGTGTCATGCTGCCTGACTACTATAGAACCTGAATGCGTCGTTCGACAAGGACGCAGGGGGTACGATTCTGGGTAAGAACACAAATATCCTCTGCCCTGCTATCACGATTCCCTCACACCTACCCGATAGGCTTCATCCACAAGGAGCCTGATATGGAAAAGAGTAGGAGTCAGCAAGGAGCTAAGCTTGTCTTTGTCTACAACGCAGACAGCGGTCTGCTCGATCTGCTGGTGGATGCTACGCATCGTGTGATACGACCGAGTACTTACCCATGTCGGTTGTGTGCTGTGACCTACTCACTTGCAGGGATGCGTTCGGAATGGAAGACGTTTGTTCAGTCGCTGGGTGTTCCTGTTGAGTTCCTTCATCGCGATGAGCTTAGGAATCAGTATGGAATTGCCGATGTGCCGCTGCCAGCTGCTTTCATCCACTCTGAAGGACAGATCAGTCCGTGGATTTCAGCTACAGAGATCAATGACTGTCGATCGATTGATGAGCTGAAACAGCTAGTACGGTTGAGACTGGATCGTCGGGGGATGGTCTAGGAGCTAACCAAGGCGATCACTGTATTGACTGCATTGGGCAGCAGAAACATGCCCATGACGAAGCCAATCAATCCGAGCGTGCGTAGTCTAGAACGAACGCCCAGCAATCCTGCCAGAATTGCGATGACACTGCAGACGGGGACGATCCATCCAGGACTGACCGATGCCATCGTCCACCCGATCACACCGGCCGCAAGAGCTACTACGCTGCATGCGAGGAATACAGGCCTTGGATCAATCACATACTCTCGGCTTGGTGGAGGCTCAGTGAACAGGCGTTTCCAGATTGTTGGTCGGGGTTGTTGTGTTCTCTTTGTCATGGATCACCTCACACGCATGGAGCTCTCTGTTTCTACGCTACGTTAACCGATGTAGAGGATTCAAGATGTTGCGCGACTGGAATGATGGCAATGGCCAGCGTCTGGAAGTGTGAGTAGACAATCTCAATGGGCGACAGGCCGTGCCTTTGAAGTAACCCACTGAGTCCATCTGTTGCCATGAATTGATGGAACCCTGTCCGATGTTCGGTTCCCGCGATATTCTCGATGAGTCGGATAACAAGCCACGGGATATGAAGGCGCGTTTGCGTGGGTTCTGAATACTCAGCAAGCACGAGGTATCCATCGGGCTCAAGAACGCGCAAGGCTTCAGCAAGCATCCTCGACCGTTCCTCTTCGGAATGCTCATGCAATGCCAGACTTAGCAGCGCTGCATGGAACGAAGCATCCGCAAACGGCAGCTCGAAGGCTGAACCAACGACGTATTCAATATCCTCTGAAGACCAAGCCTTGGCTGCTGCCACCATCGCTTCTGAGAGATCAAGCCCAACAGCGCGAATACCCGCAGCATGAAGAGCTCGGCACTGTGCGCCCGTTGCTGCTCCGATATCTAGCAGGTTGCCCACGCCATGCTTGACACATAGTCGAGTAATCCTGGGGCGTAGCCGCGCGATCAATGGATCGATCAGCCACTTGTAGATCTTCGATGAGAGTGTTCCATAGCGTTCTGTTCGCATTCGATCAGTGTACCCGTGCAGACATGGGTTCCAAGGCAGCGAACGGGGCCGCCTTCGAAAGATTACAGGTCGAGGCTCATCTCGTACTGATCGATGAGGTGACTGAACCCGGAGGATTCAAAGAACGCCTGCATCCCCGTGTCTTTGCCGTCGACGTTGAGTGCAGCCAGCTTTGCTGCGGACTCTGGCATGGTGTGTGCCAAGTGCTTGAGTAACGCTTGTCCTACCCCACGGTGGCGATGCGATTGCTTGACCAGCAGGGACAGCAACCAGTTCAGCTTTTCGCAATAGGCAATAGCACCGATGCATTCTGCTCCGTCATACGCACCGAAGAAAGAAACATAATCGGGAATGGCTAGATGCGCTGTGAAGCGATTCTCAAACGACGGCGTCCAATCAGCCTCGGGGATCAAGCTTTCAAACGCGACTGAATCGGTGAGCCGCACGTCGAGCTTCTCATTGATGGGAAGCTGTCTCAGGCTCTCCGTCTCTGCGACAAAACACTTGAGTTCCCGATCAATCTCAAATCCGCTCTTTTGATAAGCCTTGATGGCAGGCTCGTTTTCTTGAAGAACCTCAAGAAGGAAACGCTTAACACCACGATCCTTTAGCTCAGGCAGTGCATAATCGAACATGCTCTTGGCAAGGCCCTGCCCTCGAAAATTAGGAATGATGCCGGTGCCTGCATCATAGGCAGTGAGGATGCCGTCGAACTTGTCAATCCCGATTAGGGTGAAGCCGACGAGACGGTCTTCTTCGTATGCGCCTGCAGAAGCGCTGAAGTCGACGCTATTCTTGGCCATGCGAAGGAACATGGGCTCTTCTTGGGTGCCACTGGCGTCCATCGCATAGTCGGCGAACGCCTCCATGAAGGTTTGATAGACCTGAGACTTATCGACGGATGCGAGTTTGATCATGGTGGGATCATTGTTCCCTGTCCACAGGTACAGCTCAAGTGAGACAGCGATTAAGTTGCCGGCACGCGTGCATTCTCCGAGGATTCATCTGACAATGAGAGACAGCGAGGGGATGAACCGTGAATAGCCGTCAGACGATCAACTGCGTAATTTGGGATTTTAATGGAACACTGATTGATGACCTTGACCTTGTTGTCAGGTCAGTAAACAAACAGCTAGAGAAACGAGGGCTGACAGCCTTGACAGCCGAGGCGTATCGAGATGTCTTTGGCTTCCCTGTAGAAGACTACTACCGCCGCATTGGCGTGACCTTTGAGAACGAAACGATGGCTGACCTGTCTGCCGATTTCTTTGCAGAGTACGCTCCTGCATTGAAGGAGTGCCCTCTACTCGATGGCGTTCTCGATGTCCTACATCAAGTCAAGGCACGCGGAATACGACAGTTCGTGCTCTCTGCCATGGAGCAAGGGATGCTGCGGGACATGATTCGTTTTCTGGAGATCGAGCGCTTCTTCGATGGTATCTATGGACTTGCTCACCAGAAGGGTGACTCCAAAATCCTTCGCGCGCAAGAACTAGCGCAAGACTTTGACATTGATCCCCAAACAGCGCTATTCATTGGAGACACGGATCATGACGGGGAAGTTGCCCAAGCACTGGGAATGTCCGTCGCTCTAATCTCCACAGGGCATCAATCGGCAAAGCGACTTCGGAAGACGGGATATGAGGTTTACGAATCACATCAGGATCTGTCGAAAGCTCTCATCTCCTCTGTGTGATGAGCTGAGAGAGGGACCTGCTGGCAGTCTCTTACCCGTCGCTAGCCGCCCAGCGCGTTGCCGCATTCAGGCCGTCGAGTGCAGAGCTGACGATGCCTCCCGTATAGCCAGAGCCTTCTCCCAGCGGGTACAAACCACGTACGCCAAGCGACTCCCAGGTTGCCGGATTGCGAACGATGCGAACGGGGCTTGAGCTACGGGTTTCCGCTCCATAAACAAGAATCTCTTCTTCCTTCACACCATTGAGATCGCGAAGCATTCGGGGTATGGCACGGCGAAGAATAGTGACCGCAACTGGAGGAAGAAGTGATTCAAGGTTGGCGGGCACTGCTCGTGTGCATGAACGCTCAAGCGGAATATTCGATGAGTCAGTTCCCGCGAGGAACTCGGATAGCATCTGGGCTGGCAAGCTGTAATCTGATCCACCTGCCTCGAATGTTGCCTTTTCATAGGTCTCTTGAAACTCGATCCCAGCAAGCGCTGGATGAACACCTTCACCGATAGAGAAATCCTTGATGCTTACAGGAACGAGGAATCCGGCGTTGGCAAAGCGCTTGGCCCGTCCAGAGAAGCTCATGCCATTGATGGTCAGCAACCCTTCTGACGATGCACAGGCCATCACCACGCCGCCTGGACACATGCAAAAGCTGTAGCAGCCGCGATTGTCTTGGCCGCCTTTCCACGTCAAGCGGAAGCTGGCAGGTCCTGTAGCCGACTCCAGTGACCAGCGGCCATATTGAGCCCAGTCCACTCTCCGTTGGGGCAATTCCAATCGAACGCCCATCGAAAATGGTTTGGCTTCCAACGGAACGCCCGTTCGATTCAGCAATCGGTAGACATCGCGCGCACTATGGCCAGTAGCAAGGAAACACGCATCTGTTCGGTGTTCGGTTCCCGAAATTACGACCCCACGCAATGTGCCGTCTTCGATCAGGAGGTTGTCGAGTCTGGTGTTGAATTGAACTTCGCCGCCTGCATCGATGATTCGCTGGCGAAGGGCAGGGATAACCTCGGCAAGTACGTCGCTTCCAATATGCGGCTCGGCATCGATGAGAATATCGGGCGATGCGCCACAAGCAACAAGCGTTTCGAAAAAGTGTCTGATGGATGCGCGATCCTTGGATCGTGCAGTCAGCTTCCCGTCCGAAAACAGTCCAGCTCCACCCTCACCGAAAAGAACATTGCTTTCAGAATTAACAAGCGCTTGTCTCCAGAATGTTTCGACCTGCGTCTGGCGTTCTTCGGTTTGTGCTCCGCGTTCAATGAGTAGAGGGCGACAGCCGGCCTCTGCCAATGTGAGGGCTGCCATCAACCCTGCTGGCCCCGCGCCGACGATGATCGGACGGTTTGCGATTTCACGAGTGGCTGCGATCGCCAAGCGAGGCTTTCTCTCCTCAACGGCATCGATCTGTCCTGGTTTGAGAGCTGAATGCGTTTCTCCTGCATAAGTGACCTCGACGGAGAGCACGTAAAGAGGAGGACGGTCTTTCTTGCGAGCATCGATGGATCTCCGCAGCACTTCCAATTGACTGAGATCCTGCTCAGGCACATTGAGTCGTCCGACGATTGCGAGCATGACGTCTGCTGGCGTGTATTCAAGTTTTACAATGATCTGGTTAATCCGAAGTCTCATGAGAACAGTCACCTAA
>CAZKDW010000085.1:0-6288 GCA_964551625.1 uncultured Thermotogae bacterium
AATTTCTCTGTTTTGATTGCGAATGGCGGACTCATGCCTGCATCGAGTCGGGCACTACAACAGGCAGGGCTCGATTCCTTGGCCAATCATCTGATGCAAGAAGGCTCCTATGCGAACCTAATCTCAATGTCTCCGAGCACGCACCTCAACTTCTTAGGAGACATCCTGTATCTTCCGAAATGGATTCCATTCTCCGTTGCCTTTAGTATCGGGGATCTCCTGATCTGGCTAGCGTTGATCTGGCTGATCGTGAAAGGTATGAGAATCTATGACAAACGACCTATCCAAGCTGCTTAAGCCACAGGCAGTAGCCATTGTTGGGGCCAGTCCGCGAGAAGGCTCTGTTGCGGGAACCATTCTGCGTAACGTCCAGTCTTGTGGATTCTCTGGCGATATTTATCCCGTGAATCCGAAGCACGAGATGGTTCTAGGATTCACTTGCTATCCCTCGATTAGCCAGCTTCCTGATACGACAGATCTTGCTATCCTTGCGATTAATCGAAATCTTGTTCTCCAGGCTGTTGAGGCGTGTGGTGAACGAGGCATTCAGAATTTGGTGATTATCACAGCAGGCTTCAAGGAAGCAGGCGTCGAAGGGGAGCAGCTGGAAGCGTCCTTGAGAGACTTGATCGCCCGCTATGACCTAAATGTCGTGGGGCCCAATTGCATGGGTATCATCCATCGCTCTGAGGGCCTCAAGCTGAATGCATCCTTCTCTCGATGGTTCTTGACGGGCGGCGGTATTGGATTTATCTCGCAGAGTGGCTCGCTCGGAGAAACGCTGCTTGAGACCTTTGAGGATGCGGGGCTTGGTGTCTCGACGTTCATCAATCTTGGAAATCGTGCGGGGTTGACGGAAAACGACTTCCTACAGCAGCTTGCTGATGATCCACAGTGCCGTGCGATCTTCCTCTACCTGGAGAGCTTTGCAGACCCGCATGAGTTCCGCAGGATCCTTGAGACGATCAATCAGGATAAGCCTGTGGTTGTACTGAAGGCGGGGAGGACAGAGGCGGGAGCCGCAGCTGTCGCCTCTCATACGGGGTCATTGTCCAGCCCTGATGCGATTGTCGATGCGTTTCTTCGCCAGTGCGGAGCTTTGCGTGTAACGACGATCGACGAAGCCCTCAGTGCGCTTCGCGTGTTGCAGAGAGGTGTATTGCCTGCAGGAAACCGAGTGGCTATTCTAACAAATGCAGGTGGAGCGGGGATCATTGCAGCTGATGCCTGCGAACGATTGGGCATTACCGTTCCCTCGCTTTCTGAAGATGTTCGTGCGAAACTGCGCGAATTCCTTCCTCCCGAGGCCGGGTACGGGAATCCAGTTGATATGATCGCGACCGCTGGAAGCAACGATTATGAGAGAGCTCTGGAGACCATGCTGGCATCCGTCGACGCTGCGATCGTGATCTTTCGACCTCCCATGGTCTATCACGAGCCTGTGGAGAATGTCGCTGAGGGCATCGTAAGGGTTATGAAGAAGATGCCTGATAAGCCTGTATTGGTTTGCACGTTAAGCCGCAACGACATGGTTGCCCCGCTTGTTGAGCGGTTGCAGGAAGAGTGGATTCCAAGCTACGTCATGCCTGAAACGGCAGTCAGTGCAGTGGACGTGCTTTGTCGTGTAAAGGCCCTAGAAGCACGCCAAGCAGAAGAAGTCAGACCTGAAGAACATAGCAAGGTGACGGCTCACCGGATTCTTGGTCAAGCAGCAGCTGAAGGGAGAACGGGGCTAACGTTTGGCGAGGGTGCTGAGATCCTGTCCTCGTACGGACTGTCTGTCTGCACTTATGCCTATCTTGAATCGCTGGAGGATGCCGTGCGTTTCCTCAAGGCAAACGGTCCGATCGTGTTGAAGATTGACTCCCCCCAATTGCTGCACCGATTTGAGCTCAATGCTGTGATTACTGGCATCGAGTCAAACGGCGATCTCGTCGATGCGTACTGCCAATTGAGTGAAACTATTGAGTCTTTGCAGATGCCCGATGCGCGAATTCTTGCCCAGAAGATGTTGTCTGGACGGGAGCTGATTATCGGATTGGATCGAGACCCCTCTTTCGGGCCGGCGATTATGTTCGGTATTGGCGGAACGTTGGTCGAAGCACTGCGTGATGTATCTTTCGGCGTATCGCCCATCTCGCGAGCAGAAGCTGAGACGATGATCCGATCGATTCGCGCCTTCCCGCTGTTGCAGGCGTTCCGCGGGCAGCCGGCAGTGGACTTGGAATCGCTCATGGATGTCATCATCCATCTCGCGCAGTTGGCAGCTGATTGTCCGAGTATCGCAGAGTTGGATCTGAATCCGGTCATTGCTGCCCCCGAAGGAACCTATGCTGTAGACATCCTCTTCCGGATTGATTCCGAGAAGATTGTGGCAGCCTAGCATCTTTGTTCCGTTAGCTGGCTAATGCGGAAGCCAGCTAACGGAACGAATGCGTTACGGGTACAGTCGGTTGATCTGTCTGGGGAACGGGATGGTTTCGCGGATGTGGGAAACTCCGGTGATCCAAGCGACGACTCGGGCCAATCCCATACCGAAACCTGAATGTGGAACGGATCCAAACTTACGAAGGTCGACATACCACTGATACGGTTCAACGGCGAGCCCGGCTTCGTTAAGTTGAGCGATGAGATCGGCTTCGCTATCAACACGTTGGCTTCCGCCGATGATCTCCCCGTAGCCCTCAGGAGCAATCAGGTCTGCGGCCATCACGCGTGAAGGATCCGAGGAATCACGCTTCATGTAGAATGGTTTCATCTCTGTGGGAAACCGCTCAATGAACACGGGTCTCTTGAAGTGATCTCCCAATGCCGCTTCCTGGGGAGCTCCAAAATCGTCTCCAAATGAGATATCGTGGCCCAGTTCCTGAAGCAATGTGATAGCCTCACCGTAATCGATGCGCGCGAAGGGATCAGCCACTTCACTTCGCAGGAGATCGACGTCGCGCTCAAGAGCCTTCAATTCAGCTGCCCTCTCCTCAATGACCGATGTGACGATGTAGCGAACCAGGTCTTCTTGTAGATCAAGGTTGGCCTTGTGGTCGTAGAATGCCATCTCGGCTTCTGCAATCCAGAATTCGGTCACGTGTTTTCGCGTCTTGGATTTCTCGGCACGGAAGGCTGGTCCGATCCAATAGACTCGGCCCAGAGCCATCGCTGTAGCCTCCAAGTAGAGTTGACCGGATTGGCCTAAGTAGGCGGGCTCGCCGAAATAGTCGAGCTCGAACAACGTGGTGGTTCCCTCGACAGACGTCCCCGTCAGAATAGGGGCCTCTGTCGCCACGAATCCGCGTTCGTGGAAGAACTCTCGGAACGCGCGGAATGCGGCATCGCGAATGCGGAGGACGGGAACTTGACGACCGGTTCGAATCCACAAATGGCGATGATCCATGAGGAATCCGGGTGTTTGCTCTTTGAGTTCGATCGGGAAGTCTTCTGTTGGTTGATGAACGACTTCTAGGTCTTCCATGAGTAACTCACAACCAATCGAGGCGCGGTGATCTTCTTTCACGAGACCGCGAACGATGCACGAGGTCTCCCGTGAAAGTTGGCTTGCCTGTTCGAAGAGAGCGGGATTGTCCGAGGCTCCCAATACGGCTTGGATGACTCCCGAACCGTCGCGAATTTGCAGAAAGAGGATCTTTCCACTTGAGCGCTTATTGTAGATCCACCCCTGCAAGGTGACTTGTTGCCCGATGTGTTGATGTGCGTCTGAAACAGTAATGGTCGGCATATTCCCTCCCTCCCAGGTGGGGTAGTTTTTGAGAGATTAGGGGGAACGGTGATGTCGCGCAAGGCGACGGAAATTAGGCGGAAGCTACTTCATCCGAGACTGGGTTGATCACTCGGCGGGCCCAGTTTCCCGTGAGGAAACAACCAAAGGAAACGAGTGCTGTGCCGAGGTTGGACCAGAACATGGCCCACCAAACACCATCGGCTCCCTGTGCAAGAGCGTAGGCCAGTAGATAGATGAGGGGAATGCGTAGCCCCCATAACCGGAACAGGCCAAAGAACATGGAATAGGCTGTGTGCCCGGATCCTTGGTAAACACCGGTCATCACTTGGATGATGCCCATGAAGGGGAAGGCGAATCCGACCAACAGTAGCATGCGCACACCGATTCTGACGACTTCGGGATCGGACATGAAGAAGCGAATCAGGTGCGCTCGGAGCGGGATGACGACGACGGCAGCTGCTACGAGGATGACCGTGGAGATTAGCATGCCATCCCAGGCTACTCGTCGCGCTCGTTCGGGCTTGGACGCTCCCAGGTTCTGCCCCACCATAGTGGCTGTGGCTTGACCTAGCCCCATCGCTGGCATCAGGGCGATTGAGATGAACGCCGTTCCAATGCCAAACGCGCTAATTACGGCTGTTCCAAGTCGAGCCAAGGCCCCGTTTAGAATCGCGAAACCCAACGCTGTTCCTGTTTGGCCAATAGATGCCATGCTGCCAATGGAAGCAATCTGTCGGATGATTGGCCAGCGCGGCTTCAGATGTGAGATACGAATGTGAATTCCGAGTCTTCCTGAGAACAACAGATAGAAGCCGGCGAGTGCCACCACGCCTCTGGCGATCACGGTCGCCACAGCAGCGCCCATGACTCCCCACTCTGGAAAGGGACCCCATCCAAAGATGAAGAATGGGTCAAGAAGAATGTTAGCACCAACTGAGATGCCCATCAGGATCATGGGGGTCACAGTGTCTCCAATTCCTGTAAGCAGCGCGGCAAACAGGAACGTGGAGAACATCAATGGCGCACCGATAAAGATGATCTGTAGATACGTTGTGGCTGCGATCGTCAATTCGGGATCTGCTCCCATCAATGACATCACCGGACCGGCCATGAAGTAGCCGACGATGGCCAGTATCCCCGCTAAGACAGCACTGAAAGCGAATACCTGTCCTGCAGCCAAATTGGCATCTTCTTCTCGATTGGCGCCTGTGTATTGGGCGATGAGGGCCATACCGGCCACAGTGATCCCGCTAGCTACGGAAATGGTCAGAAAGACGAGAGGAAATGACACCTGAACAGCTGCGATTCCGACAGATCCATATCGCCCCAGCCACAGCCGGTCGACGAAATTATAAAGCGTCTGGAACAGGTTCGATAGCATGACGGGCCACGCCAGCTTGAGCAATGAACTTGTGATTGGACCTGTAGTGAGATCATTGGGGCGTCGAGCGATCTGTCTTCTCATGAGAGCGTAGTATACCCTGGAGTTTAATTTTCACGAATGTGGGACAGAGTTTCTGTCGAATTTACCCGCTGTTGACAGATGACAACACGCCAGCTAAGCTTGCTCCATGTCCAAGGTTCAATTTGGCAATATCCTCCGTCAGGCGCGAGCAGATAAAGAGATGAGCTTGCGTCAGTTGTCTGCGGAATCGGGGATTGAGTTCACTCGATTATCTCGGATGGAACATGGGACGCGGCCGGCTCCCGGGATTCCTGAATTGAGACGTTTGTCCGAGCTTCTTTCGCTTGATCTTGTAGACCTTCTCGTCTCAGCGGGCACTCCGCGTGAGGTGGTTGAGCAATTGCTCTGGGTCGAACGATTGCAGCAAGCCAAACGTGTTGAGAACTTGGCGGAGTATAGTCCCGAAGGGCATCGAGCGAGGATCAAGAATGAGTTTATCGCTCACGTGGTCTCTCGCGATGGGGCATTCTGCACGGCGAACGTGGGTACCGAGACTTGGTCCATGCTGGCATTCTCTGATGCCGAGACACTGCGCGTGATGATTCCTCCCGAAGCCATCCACGTCTTCAGCGAGAACCCGCAGACGATAGCCCTGATGCCGTGCAATGTGTTCAGTACCCGCATCCTCAAGATGCGCAACCTTGGGCGGCTCTTGAACCTCGTTCTTGAAGTAGGTGGCATTGAGTTGAATGCACTCGTACTGAGCGACCCGAACCAGCGTGACCTGCTGAGTCCGGGCGATGAGGTGTTTGTATCTATATCCCCTGTGGCTCTCTCCACGGAGCCAGAGAACCAAGCGAAAGGAAGAAAATGAAACGACGAATACTTGTTGGAGTTATGCTGGTCTTGGGAACCGTTTGGGCAGTGGCTGCCGCGGAATTGCCTGTCATATTCGTGCAAACAGAGGCGGGATTCGTTGAAGTTTCTCTCAGTGACTTCCCGATGATTGAGGGAACCGTTACCTATGAGGGACCGGCATCAGAGGACGGCGTAGAAAACTGGAAGAGCACTTCCACGTATCGAGGTATTTCTGTTCTCTCGATCCTAGAATCTGTTGGTGGAATTCTTTCGTCGGATACGCTCGGCG
>CAZKDW010000086.1:0-6283 GCA_964551625.1 uncultured Thermotogae bacterium
TCACCATGAAGAGCATGAAGTTCATGAAGGGGGAAACCCAGAACTAATCAGCAGTCGCTTTTAGCCACAAGAAGCAGGAGGTCCTCAGGAGGGGAACCCAAGATCGAACAGTACGGCTCCTCACCACGAAGACCACGAAGTGACTCAAAAAAGGTAAGGGGAGGGCCAAGACCAAACAGCAACCGCTTATCACCGCGAAGAGCATGGAGTGATTGAAGAAAACCTAACGGCTAAATGGTTCGCGAGGTACCGGATACTGCAGTTCATCGACGCTGTGTATCCCAGCGTCGAATGCCTCCTCCTGCAGTTGTGATACACCATCTGGCGTGCGATTAAACGCCTTAACTCTCGGATGTTCGCAGCCTCATAAGTCGTGTCAGGTCTTGTGTGTAGATTGCTCCTTCAAGCTGCTGACTGAAGCACGCGCTCCTTTTTGCCTCCTCGACCGCCCCAGTCTGTGTCATGGTGAGATACCGAGGGCCAGCCAACCATTCCTCCGATTTTTCCATTGCCAATTCAGCAAGAAGGCCAAGCAACAAGCACGACAGAGGTTCGATTATCGATTGATTGTGCCGCAATGCAAACAGATGTATGAGCACGCGCTGACAGATTAGCAAAGAGAAACGCTGCCATCACCCCAATCGATCTGGACCCGATGGTTCGACATTTCACGATATACTCCCACACATAGGTTCGGATGAGGAGGCAACCATCGCAATGAAGATCATCAGGGGACTGTTTGCCACATTCCTGTTCGCTTCAGTGGCGCTATCCACAGTAGCTCAATCGACACTGCAGTACGATATTGCTCTTACCGTCAACTATGATGCAGGAGCCTTCGAGGGCACGGCTATCGTCTCCTACACAAATACAACGGGCATTGCTCTCTCGGAGCTCTTCTTTCGGCTCTATGCCAATGACCCAGGTCTATATGGCACGGCATTCGTGCAGATCTTGGACATCACGATTCAAACTGCCAGTGTGACCTACGTGCTCTATCTCAATGACACTGTGGTTCTGGTTCCTCTAGCCGAGCCTCTTCAACCCGATGAGCCCATCGAAGTTAACATTGCTTTCTCAGGTCAAGCCTCGAACTGGCCATCCAATCTGCATATCGGCTCAGATGACACGGGATATGGACTCCTCACCAAGTCTGACTCTGCGCTCACAATCACAACGTTCTACCCCATGTTGGCCGTCTATTCCGATGAGGGTTGGGCGCTTGATCCCAGCAGCGGCTTCGGCGATATCCTCATGGGCGACACAGCAGATTACTCGGTGCATCTCACAACGCACGCAGGTCCCATGCCTGTGACTTCCGGCGAACTCGTTGCTGTGAATCCTGAAGTGAACTCCACAACCTATGATTTTGTGGCACAGAATGCGCGAGACTTTTCAATGGCGCTAGTGGATACGAATTACACACCTATGACAGGCGAGCTTGAGGATGCCATCATCCGCACCTGGTTTACGACACAAGCCGAGCTCGCAGGGCAACTGGCTCTCGACATGGCTGTGTCGTCCTTTGAGCTATACGAAGAGTTGGTCGGCTTATGCCCGTTTCGAGAGATCGATCTCGTTGAGGTTCCGCTACGAAGCGCTGCTGGCGTAGAGTTTTCGGGACTCATCCTGATTGCTTCGCAATACTCGCTTCAGCCCAGAGACCTCTTCTTCTCCATCATTGTCTCCCATGAGATGGCCCATCAATGGTTTTATGCTGGCGTTGGCAACGACGTGTCCGAGCACCCGTGGCTTGACGAGAGTTTCGCCACGTATCTGTCTTATGAATTTCTCGATAGCTACTACAACACCACGACCTCTCTGGGAGAACTCAACACCTGGCGGCTCGCCTATCAGCGAGCGCAGCAGAATTGGGAGACTCTCTCCATCAGCAGTCCCATCTATGCGTTTCCCAATTCCTCTGTTTATAGCTCATTCGTCTATTCTGGTGGCGCCATTTTCCTCTATGAGCTGAAACAGCTATTGGGTGATGAAGCGTTCTATCGGGGCCTGAAAGACTATTACAGCACGCTACTCTATCGCATGGCTCAACCACAAGACCTCATCCGCATCATGGAAGAGGCATGCTCCTGTCAAATTGACAATCTTCTCTCCATCTATCGCATCGTGCCATAATGGAACCAGTCTAAAAGTTCGGTGTACATGATTCATGGAGTCACATAAGGAGGCACCAATGATTCGAAAAGGAAGAACCATTCTATTTGCACTTCTAGCACTGTCACTGACAATCCCGCTTCACGCAGCGGATGTACCCACAAGCTTCGCAAGCACCCATTATTACATTCTGTCTCTCGGGGAGATGTCTGTCGATCTAGCGACGCTCGTTCAAACCGCGCAGTCGGGTGGCTTCTCGATTGTCCAATATGAAGGTGACGTAGCCACTGTTAGCCGCGATGGCGAAGACGTTGCCGATGATCTATCTGTAGCTCTCGCTGATGAGTCAGTGTTACTTGTCGATAGCGGACGTTTCTATCTTCGAGAGAACACTGCAACCTATACGTTCACTGTCCGACCCGCCGAGTCTGGCTACAACTTGGTTATCAATCCGACAGAAGATCTTTCCATCAATGAGACGCTGGCATCCGTGTTGATGGGGCTACAACAGCTCGGGATCCTTGGCAACGATGTCAATCTTGAATTCACGTCGTTTGCCAAAGCCGATCTCAAGGGACCGGCATCTCCGACAGGGGTTCCCATTGACTCCACGGTTTATGGACTCACAGTTGCCGAAGACTGGTTTGGCTACGCGACAGCCAACAACCTGACTCAAGTGGGGCTTCGTGTCGAGATCGTCGCTGAGAAGATTCCTGGCAGCACCTTGTCCTCGGAATTCTCTGACTACGTCATCGAAGAATCAGAAACCCTCGTCAAGCTTCTACTGCCTATCGATGAGCTACTCACGCTTGCCCAATCTGCTTCCATTGGTTATGTACGTATCGCGCACGAGCCATCCGTCCCGTAGTGTAAGGAGTTCAGCATGAACCGACTCTTCCTACTTGCGCTCGCGGTCCTTGCCATGCTATCTCTTCCCGCCCTCAGTCAAGCTGATATTCTTGCTGGGGGCGTGCACCCCTAGGACTGAACCAGTGATGAGTAGAGAATTGGCTTGAATGAGGAGAGCGACCAGATAGGAAAGAACCGATTCACAGGGGAATAGAGTGCAGCGATTCTTGCCGAGGCAGATTGTGGAGAGAATGCGTCTCGAACCAATTATGCAGTTCGAGACGCCATTTACTGGGGACGGAGTGTTGCAAGAGCATCACTCCCTTCCTGCTCTAGCTTGGTGAGAACCAGGCTAAGCTTATTGATCCACCAGCATTGTCGCCAGAGAGCGTGACTTGAATACTTCCTCCTGCAGCAACTTCAACAGTGAGAGCGACCAGTGCACCGCCGCCCCACAGAGTAATTGCGGATACCGCCCCTCCACCAAACACGGTGATGTCCGCCGGTTCCAAGATGACGCCACCGCTCATTACGAGGACAAGCGTCGTTTGGCTAGCGCCAGTTTCATTGTCATACAAGTAGACAGTGCCATCAGTGGATGTGTAAATCCTTGGAGTAAGATTCAGACTTGTCTGAGAAAAAGCAGAAACCCCAAACAGAACAACCAGTAGGCCCACCACAACTATCTTTCGCATTGCTGCACCTCCGTATCTATTCTCGTGTCAGTTTCCTGCAGCAGATGCTTGCTGCAACAGTTTGCTCCACTGATGACCAGTATAGGGTGCCGCTGAAGGTTGAGGCAAATTATCAGGCAGATGCAACCCTGATCAAACCTCAGTGTCTTTGGAGGACAGAGTAGCCCGACCTCAACAATCCGTTCTCTCAGGCTTGCAGCGATTCCGCATCTGCTGGATTGAGGTCCAAAACGCAAGCTTAGCGAGAGTCGCACACAAACGGCGTTACCAGGTAAGGAGTCCACAGTCTGGCAGATTGCAGCAATTTTCCTGGTTGAATCTGAAGTCAAACGTCCCTCCTCACTCAGAGACAAACTCCAACGCTAATCCGGACGTTCGAAGATGCAAGCCATGTTATAGTTGAGTAAGATACTGCACTATAGTATTCCATCTCGGACTAGTTTGATTGCAGAATCGATCCAGCGCATGTGAAAACCTGCATGCAGAGGGGACAGAATGAAAGAATGGACTCACAACGCACGCAGCCCATGGCTCCGCTACATGATGTATCTTGCTCTGATTGCTGTAGTCGGAGTCCCCGCAGTCGTACTGGGTGGAAGCGAGCCTGTTTTGTTGACATCGGATACTAGCTGGATCATCCCTGATGGCCACGCTCAGGGGCGATTGGCTGTTGAGACAGGAGCCTTGGAGATCCGTGGGCTTGGCGAGCTTTTGTTTGATCCATCTGCCATTACGACGTTGCGTCCTGACATCTTTGTGCCAGGGCACTTCTCCGTCTTCGATGTGCTTGTACATCTCGCAGAAGCGAATGACTTCGAGCTTGATTATGTGTTTGATGAGCAGCTTCAGACCCACGTCATCCAATCCTTGAGTGGGCTGTCAGGTTGGTGGTACGACGCTCACTATGTAGGGGGGAGTTTCGACAAGACAGTCGTTCGCACTGACCAATTCCCAGTGAAAGATGGTATGAGCATCATCGTCTATCTTGAGGATCCCTCTCGCCTTGATGCGATCCATCAGAATTTCCGAGAAGAGGTGTCACGCCGATCTGAGAATGACGAGGTTGTTGTGATTCCATTGGTGACTCTACTCAGTTCTACAGCAACAGCCGAGTTTTATGACGTTGCCGTTACAGCACACGATGCGCGCTCTGATGTGTTTCAACCCGGCGTTGTCACGATGCTCGATGTGTTGCTGAGCCTGGGCGAGCAGGGCGCGCTGATGGAATTGGGCCTCGATTGGCGCAAAGAAGACGGTGACATTCAGATTGTCGACGGCTACTACGTCAGCTCCATTCAGGCAGACGCATTTGCTCCCGAAACGACGGGTTCTTGTGTTCTGACCCATCAGCTTTCTGGCGAAACGATTGCCGAGTTTCTGTCGCCTCACACCCACACCATGTCACACATCCATCTGACTGCGGACCTTGAGGTTCTCATGTCGCCTGAAGTTGTGGAGTGGCTGTGGATCTGCCTATGAGAACGAAGAACAAAGGACGTGATGTATGAGTTGGATCATTCTTGCCAACGCAAAGAAGCGGAAGGCGCGTGTGGCGATGACTGTGGGCGGAATCGCCATTGGTGTGGCTACTCTGTTTGCACTGCTTTCTCTCAGCGCAGGCATTGAAAACGCATTGGATCGTGAAATCAGCGGTATGGGAGCGCACATTCTGTTGCTGCCTGAGGGGTGCCCTTATGAGCTTACGCTGTCGCTGATGCAGGGATCGGATGCCTTTGAACATATCCCAGCTGAACTGCTACCTGACATTCGTGCAGTTGCCAATGTTGATCTGGCTGTTCCCGTCGTTGTCGGCAAGGCTAAGGTCAATGGCCAACTGAACTCTCTCTATGGAACGACCCAGGAGATTCTGCAAGTGCGTCAATGGGAAGTCGATGTATTAGAGGGCGCCGTCATTGGCAGCGATGTGGCAGAGAAGCTCGGATTGGCTGTCGGCGATAGCGTGACCATCAGCCTGTACAACAGCGTGGAACTTGAGATCACCCATGTGCTGGAGCCTACGTACGGACGCGATGACACGTTTGTGTTTGTCGCGTTGGACGTGGCTCAACAAGTGCTCGGGCTGACAGACCGATTGAGTGCTGTCCTCATTAGAACCGAGATTGTGACTGAATCTACGCGAACGCAATACACGTTAGGACGAATGTCTGATGTCCAAGCAGTGCCGCCGTCTGACATCTTCGAGCGCTTGATGGAGCTTTTTGCCTCGATCAGGCAGACGCTCATCCTGATTACGGGGATCGCCATTGTCGCTGGAGTCATGACGACGATGAATACCATGACCATGGCCGTATTTGAACGCAAGAAAGAGATCGGCATTTTGCGAGCGCTTGGGTCTACCAAGCTCAACGTGTTCAGGCTATTTGTCACGGAGTCATTGCTGTTGTCTCTTATCGGTGGCTTCGTCGGCCTGATTGCCGGATACGTGGCCACGCTCTTCTTACCGAAGACAAGCGGGTTCGGACTGGAGGCAACGCCTCAATTCTCGCCTATCTACGTTGTGATCTGTCTTGTCGTCGCTGTCATCGTCGGTGTTGCGTCATCGCTCTATCCGGCCATGAGCGCGGCACGAACGCAGCCTATTAAGACACTGAGGGAACTATGAA
>CAZKDW010000087.1:0-6138 GCA_964551625.1 uncultured Thermotogae bacterium
TCGCCTTATGCGCCCACGACATTCACAGAAATTCTGGAACAACTGTGGTGGAAGCTGGATAAGGCTCTCGATCCCGAGACCGTCCGCGTTAGCGCTCTTGTAGGCGCCATGGAGGCAGCACGGTGTGGCGTCACGACGCTCATCGATCATCATGCCAGCCCCAACGCCATCCCCGAATCGCTCGATGCACTGCGAGAAACCGTCGTTGACGAACTCGGGTTACGCGCCGCCTTGTGTTACGAGTTGTCGGATCGCGATGGCACGGAGCTTCGAGACCAGGGAATTGCTGAGAATGTTCGCCTCCTGTCTCTGCCGCAAACCGATCATGTCGCAGCCCTATTCGGAATTCACGCATCATTTACTGTTTCGGATGAAACACTGGCCAAAGTCGCCGACTCCATCCCTGAGGACGCGGGCATTCACATCCACGTTGCAGAAGGGCCAGAAGACGAAGTTCAGTGCGAGGCCAAGCATGGCATGCGCGTCGTCGAGCGATTGGATCACTTTGGCCTACTACGCCCGCGCTCGATCCTCGCTCACTGTCTGCATATCAACGAAGCAGAGAAAGACCTCATCGCTGAGCGGGATGCTATCGTCATTCACAATCCCCGCTCGAATATGAACAATGCCGTCGGCACATTCGACATGATGGGATTCCTTGACCGTGGAATTACAACTGGCTTGGGAACTGACGGACTGGGCGCCAATATGCTGGCCGAGCTATTCACTGCCGGAATCTTGCAGAAACAGGCTTCAGGCAATTCGTTGGCTGGCTCATTCGATGCGTTGTACCAACTGCTATTCGTAAACAACCCAGCCATCGCCCGTCGATTGCTCGGTGCCAACGTAGGGCAGATCACCGTCGGCTCACCCGCCGATGTCGTGCTGCTGGATTACGAGTCGCCGACACCCTTGGAAGCAGGAAACGCACTAGGCCATCTTCTGTTTGGCACAGCCGTTCACTCGATGAGAGTGACGGATTCATTCGTCGCGGGACGACCGATCCTCCGTGACAGCCGTTTTGTCGATCTCGATGAAGCCGCCATCTATGCTCATGCACGTGAGCAGGCAGCTTCGCTGTGGAAACGTTTGGGATAGAAAGCAGGGAATAATGAGCGAGCAAATGCGTGTGCTGCCCTTTGACGTCCTTCTCGATTGGATCCTGAAGGAATACGAGACTCACCAATCCATCTTCGGCATTCATGAAGCCGTCTTTCACAAACCAGAGGCGGGTGACAAGTTTTCGAGCACGTTGTTCGGAAGTACGCTCGCCACGCCCATTGGCCCCGCTGCCGGCCCCCATACTCAGCTCACGCAGAATATCCTCAGTGCGTGGTTGACAGGCGGTCGGTTCATTGAGCTCAAGACCGTCCAGATCATGGATGAGTTGGAAATTCCACGTCCCTGCATCGATTTGGAGGATGAGGGCTACAACGTCGAATGGTCGCAAGAACTGCGCCTTGAGGAATCTGTTTTGGAGTACGTCAAGGCATGGGCCCTCGTTCATGTTCTTCGTCGCGTGTTGGGGTTTGAGGATCTGGATCCCTTCGGCACGATCTTTAATATGAGTGTGGGCTACAACTTGGAAGGTATCCTGAGCCCGCGTATGCAGCAGTTCATGAATCGTCTGGAGAACGCAGCCGAGGACCTGGCTCCCATCCGCGCGACATTGCAGGAGCACTTCCCGCAGTTTGCCGATATCGAAATCCCCGACACCATCGTCAACAGCGTCACGCTATCGACGATGCACGGGTGCCCGCCTGATGAAATCGAACGCATCGCCCTCTACTTAATCGAAGAGCGCGGCCTTCACACCACCGTCAAGCTCAACCCAACGCTGTTGGGAAAAGAACGCGTTCTCAGCACATTGCATGACGACCTCGGCTTCTCAAACATCGTCATCCCCGATTCCGTGTTCGAGAAAGACCTCTCGTACAGCCGCGCGTTGGAACTCATTCGCACACTCCAAGCCTCGGCTGAAGCCAAGGGCGTTGTGTTCAGCGTTAAGCTGTCAAACACGCTAGCCATGGCCAACCACCGCGATCTGTTGCCTGGCGATGAGATGTACATGTCGGGACGCGCCTTGCTGCCTCTAACCGTTCAACTCTACAAACAGCTGCTCACCGATATCGGCCCGACGCTTCGCGTATCCTATTCAGCCGGTGCCGATGCCGTCAATCTTGTCGATTTGCTGTCAACCGGCGTCAGGCCCATCACCGTCGCATCTGACTTATTGAAGCCAGGCGGTTATGGCCGTTTCTCACAGTATATCCAGACGCTCCGAACCGCGATGCAATCGCTAGAGGTCTCTTCACTCGATGAGCTAGCAGCGCAACGCGAAGCCGCGTTGGATCGGCTCATTGACGATGCGCTGACATCGCCGCGATACAAGAAATCGTATCATCCCTATGGCGCGCCGAAGGTGGCGTCGAAGCTGGAAGCCTTCGATTGCATCGAGGCACCCTGCATGGCGCAATGTGCTGTCTGTCAGAACATTCCAGACTATGCTCACTGGATTCGCACAGGCGAAGTCGATCGCGCTGTGGAATCGATCCTTCATCGCAATCCGCTGCCCGCATCCACGGGGCATGTATGCACCAATCTATGCCAGACCGCGTGTACGAGAAATAATTACGACGAGCCCGTCGCTATTCGCCGCCTCAAGCGATTCGCCATCGAGCATGCAGAGAGCTCGCTGCATCCGGCAGCACAGACACCCCATCGCGTCGCCATTGTCGGCAGCGGCCCTTCTGGGCTTTCGGCTGCCTTTTATCTCGCCCATAGCGGAATCCAGGCTACAGTCTTCGAAACCCATGCACGACCCGGCGGGATGCTGGCCATTGCTCCGCAGTTCCGTCTTCCACGTACGGTCGTGGATGCCGACATCAAGCGCATCACGGACATGGGCGTCGATATTCAGTGCAATCACAAGGTCGAAGAGTCGCCAGAAGACTTGCTGAATGCCGGTTATGACGCCGTCTACGTAGGATGCGGATTCACGCGCGATGCCAACCTACGTATCGAAGGAATCGAGACAGACGGCGTCCTGGGCGCACTCGAATTCCTCCATCGCCAAGCCAGCGGAGAGAAGACAAACCTTGGCGACAAGGTCATCGTCATTGGCGGCGGCAACACGGCCATGGATGCCGCACGCACGGCACAGCGGCTAACCGGCAACCCGAGCACCGTCGTCTATCGCCGCACACAAGCGGAGATGCCGGCTGAAGCCGAGGAGCTGCATGATCTACTCATCGAGGGAAACCGGATCGAAGAATTGGCCATTCCGCAGAAGGTGCTCGCTGCCAACGGTCGCGTGTCAGGCCTGGAATGTCTGAGAGCACGCCTTGGAGAACCGGATGCTGATGGACGTCGACGTCCCGTGCCGATTGCCGACAGCGCGTTCGTCATTCCTGCATCCACCGTCATCCTGGCCATCGGGCAACAGTCCGATACCGGTTTCCTTGCCACATCAACGATCGTGGCTCGCGAATCCGATGGCGGCATTGACGTGCAGTCGACAGGCGAAACCAATTTGGCTCGCGTCTATGCGGGTGGCGATATCACACGCGGCCCTGCCATCATCATCGCAGCCTGTGCAGACGGTCGAAAAGCAGCAGCCGATATCTGTGCAAAGCTAGACGTCGCCTTTACAGCCCCGCCGCTTCCCGATTTCACACTCGAAGACGTGGACTGGGGAACGCTTAAGGCGTCCAGAGCCCAACAGTCAGCTCAGCAACAACCCGCCTTTCTCGAAGCAACAAAACGCAGTGGATTTGATTTGGTGGAACAGACGTTCACTAAGCAAGAAGCCACAGCCGAAGCCAATCGATGTCTGCAGTGTCAGTTGCTATGCGACAAGTGCGTTGACGTTTGCCCGAACCGAGCTAACGTCGGGATTCACATCACGCCTTTCGAGCGTGAGCTGCCTCGTTACACGATCGCGAGTGGCAGCCTGCAGCCTGCGGGAAGCGAACTCGTTCAGATCAGCCAATCGCGCCAAGTCATCCATATCGACGAGCTATGTAACGAGTGTGGTAACTGTGCGACATTCTGTGTGCATCAAGGCCGCCCGTATCGCGACAAACCTCGCCTGTTCCTCGATCCTGTCGGATTCGAAGCCGAAACCGAGAATGCCTATTGGATCGACGGAGATGCCATTTCACGGCGAGATCAAGGCGCAACATCGAAGCTCACGCCGACGCCGGGCAGTGGCTGGATCTACGAAACCGCAAGCCTTCAGCTGACGCTGGCCGCCGACTTTTCACTTCTTGATAGCAAAGTCCATGGCGCTGGCAACGAGCCCATCTCGCTGCGACCGGCAGTTGAAATGGCGACAATCCTGCGCGCGGTTCAAGCCGATGGCAGCTATTTGCCACAGTCACTAGGAACAAACGGGAGGACGGGGTAATGGGCAAGATTACAGGCCTTCATTGCGTTACATGCGGTGCCATATACACACCGGAGCAGGTGGAGTACACCTGCCCAAGCTGCGGGCCGCGCCTGGGCACACTCGAGGTTCGCTACGACTATGAACACATCGCCGCGACAATGACACGCGATGTCTTTGCAGAATCGGGTCATCAGTCCATGTGGCGCTACATGCCGCTGCTACCCATCGAGTCGGAAGAGTTTATCCAACCGCTTCGCGTGGGCTGGACGCCGCTTCACGAATTCCCTGCCCTCGCCCAGGAACTCAAGCTCTCAGCGCTGTTTGTGAAAGACGATGGTCAGAATCCGACAGCCTCGTACAAGGATCGCGCCAGCTCCATTGTCGTCATCAAAGCTCAGGAGAAGGCCAAACCCGTCGTCACCTGCGCCTCGACAGGCAATGCAGCCAGTTCGTTGGCAGGATTCGCTGCAGCCACGCCACTGGACACGGTCATCTTCGTGCCCAAGACAGCACCTGAAGCCAAGGTCGCCCAGCTACTCGTGTATGGCGCTCGCGTGTTCTTGGTCAATGGCTCCTACGATGTAGCCTATGACCTAGCTTCCGAGGCAGCCGAAGCTTTCGGCTGGTACAACCGATCGGCTGCTGTCAATCCGTACCTCGTTGAGGGCAAGAAGACGGGCGCGATTGAGTTGGCTGAGCAGATGAATTGGCAACTTCCTGACGTTGTCTTTGTCAGCGTAGGCGATGGCTCCGTGATCAGCGGTGTCTGCAAGGGGTTCGCCGAACTCCACACGTTGGGATGGATTGACAAGGTGCCACAGGTCATCGGCGTGCAAGCCGAAACCTCGGCACCCATTGCCAAGGCCTTTGAGTCGTATGATGGCCAAGACGTCTGGTTCGAAGACATCGAAGCCCATACCGTTGCCGACAGCATCTGCGTAGGCAAGCCGCGAGACGTCGTCAAGGCGATCAAGTTCGTCTATGCGAATGGCGGACGCTATGTAACGGTCTCTGATGACGCCATCCTCGATGCCATTATCCAAATGGCACGCCGCACGGGCGTCTTTGGCGAGCCAGCCGGAGCAGCAGCCTATGCAGGGATGATCGAATTGGTGCGCCGAGGAGAGTTAGAAGGCAAGTCGGCCGCCGTCCTCGTCACGGGCAACGGCTTGAAAGACGTCTCCTCTGCAAGAAAAGTTGTCGGAGCGCCCACCATCGTCGAGCCCTCGCTGAAGGCGGTTGAGGAGCATTTGACATGAAGATCCAATGCATCATCAACGGGAAGCAAGTCGAGCGAGATATCGAGCCAGATCTGAGGCTTCTTGATTTCATCCGAGAGACCCTTCATCTCACAGGAACCAAAGAAGGATGCGGAGAAGGCGAGTGCGGTGCCTGCACCGTTCTGATGGATGGCGTCGCCGTCCATTCCTGCCTCGTCTTGGCCATGCAGGCAGATGGCGCCACGATCATCACAGTAGAAGGTTTGTCTAAAGGCCACGCGCTGCATCCCATTCAGCAGGCTTATGTCGATGCCGGAGCCGTCCAATGTGGCTTCTGCACGCCAGGTTTCATCATGGCCACCTACGCCTTGCTGCAGGAAACGCCCGACCCAACAGAAGAGGAAATCCTAGCTGGCCTAGAAGGCAATCTCTGCCGCTGCACGGGCTATTCCAAGATCCTTGAAGCCGTGAATCTAGCTGCCACACGAATGAGGGAAGCGGGATGATCCGCCCCATCGTCTTCGCCGC
>CAZKDW010000088.1:0-6034 GCA_964551625.1 uncultured Thermotogae bacterium
TTGGGAGCAACGTGTGTTAGACGTATTCCTGGATGGGGAAACGATCGTGCAGTTTCCTGCCAAGCAGAAGAAGAGGAAAGTCATCCTGAAGTGGGTGGCCGCACGGATTCCTTGTGAGACTAAGATCTCTCATGCGGATTTCAATGGCTTACTACAACGACACCATCCTGACTCAGCGACGCTTCGGCGGGAGTTATTCGCATTTGGCTATGTTCATCGAGACCGAGACTTCTATTGGCGAGATGCAACGTCATCGGAGAACCATGTGTAGGTTAGGTGTTGAGAGCGCAGCGAGAATGATGGATAAATCGAGAGAACGCATGCCTCGCTGCTTGAGTGATGTACGAGAGAAAGGAGTTCATCGATGACGCGTACCCCGATACTTATTACCTTGATTGCTTTGCTATCCCTCATGGCTTTGCCTTCCCTGTTTGGAGCCGCTGCTGAGGGAACGGACAGCTCCTGGCTCCGGAGCTATGAAGGAGAGACCTACGGTGTCTTCTACGACGTCGTTTTGGAGGATGAAAGCCACGTAATGATTGTGGGAACGACGCATCACTCCCAATCGATGACGACGTTGGGCGATGTCCTTGTTGCAAAACTCACGATGGATGGAGCGATCGTCTGGGAGAAGACGTACGGTGGCGATGCAATGGATCAAGGCCTGTACCTTGAGAAGACACCAGATGGTGGGACCATGATTCTTGGAGAAACCGACTCCCTTGGCGCTGGGAAGAGGGATCTCTACCTGCTCCGAGTGGATGAAGACGGAGAGCTTCTTTGGGAAAGCACGATCGGCGGTAGCGGAACCGAGTGGGCCAAAGACATGATTCCTCTCGAAGACGGGGGCTTCCTTCTGTTGGGGGAATCCAATTCATACAACGAGGACTTCGATGTGCTCGTCGTTCGAGTCGATGAGGACGGGAATGAGGTTTGGTCGAAGACATTGGATACGGGTGCCAATGAGTCTGGGACTGCCGTCTTGGAAGCCGCCAATGGAGACTTGCTTGTCATGGCAGTGATTTCCTATCCAGGAGACAGTTCGGGTATGTATCGAGACACGCGCCTCTATCGACTCGATAGCGAAGGAAACGTGCTCTGGAACATGTTGTATCGAGGGGACGACAAACAAGCTGGGGATGCGATGTCCTGGACAACGGATAGCGACATCGTTATTGCAGGATTGTCCGAACAGTTGGCCTACAGCACCGCATTGCTCGACTTCTGGCTAGCTCGCGTGGATGGAGACACCGGCGAGCTTCAATGGAGCATTGTCGAGGGGCGAACAACGGCTGATGAGTATGGACTTGCTATATCTATCGGACGTGATGGAGAGTTTCTCGTATCAGGATTGGGCCCTGCCTTCCCCCTCCTCAAGTTTAATGAGACGGGTAAGGTCTCTTGGCTCAAGAATGGATCCCCAGATTTGAGTATCTATGCTGGGTTCGCTGTTCTCGAGCTGGATGACGGGAGCTACATGATCCCCGGTTTTCATTATCTCCAACAAGCGGGCGATTCATTTGATGCTGTGCTGCTAAGGTATTACGAGGAGTAGAGTACCGTCTTTGCTGGCCAGATATCTAGACCCGAGCGACCGCTCAGACACATTCTGAGAGGTCGCTTCTGTTTACAGCAACCAAACATGGATGCGAGGAGGCTTTCTGCTTTACAGCTTGTAGTCGTCGCGGGGTGGGCTCCAGGCATCGTAGGCTTCTGTAAGTTCATCCAATGCGCAGGCACTGTGACTGACGTTCTTTGGAATGCTCACGCCATCGCCAGCGCGAAGAATGCGCGTAGCGCCATCCAGCGTAAGCTGCAGTGCTCCTCGGGTAACGACAGTGATCTGTTCATTCTCATGAGAATGCTCGGGAACGACTGCGTGAGGCTGAAAAACAAAGAATGTGATCATGACTTGGTCAAGCCACACAGCCCTGCGCGTAATGCCAGGGAGCATCTCTGTGCTAGGGAGTTCGCGAATGCTGAAGAAACTCATGGTTCTCCTTCATCTTGTGGAGTCATTGCGGGGGCAATGGATTCTATTCTCTATTTGTCTGCCTCTTCGTCGATGCGTTCCACCACGATCTTACACTCGGTGACAATGGCTGCCAGCGCTCCGAGTGCGGCAAGTGTGGGTAGTAGCAGTGCGCCGACTACACCCAACGTAAGGGGAACTTCTAGTAGCGTTCTTCCGTCCTTGTTCTCAATGGCAATGCGCCGGATATTCCCTTCGTGAACGAGTTTCTTGACGGTTGAAACCAGTTCTTCTCCGCTAATACTGAACACTTCGGTTCGCGTCTTTTCAGCAGCCATGGCCGTGATCTCCTTGGATTCTCTTGATGTGATCCGTATCACATTGGGAAGCTTTCTCATGGTATCCATCCGATGCCTCTTGAACCACTGTCCTTGATGACTGAATGCCTGCCCCGTATAAAGAGCGTACGATGTATGCAGAACAGCTCGCTCAACTACGCCAGGCACTCACGAGGATCGGTGATTCCCTTTGACTCGGCTTCAATGGAAGCCGATATCAGCGCTCTGGAAGCGGAGATGGCAGAGCCTGGATTTTGGGAGAATCGAAAGAAATCCGCGTCCATTTCTCAAGAAGTTGAGCGAAAGGGGTCTTCTCTGCGGCGCTTCCACCGCGTCACAGATGAGCTGGAAGACGTCGAAATTCTTCATCAGATGGCACTCGAGACAGATGATGAAGCCGAGTTGGCCGGTCTTGAGCCTCGCCTCAAAGAGCTTGAGCGACTAGTTCGCGAGTATCGCATCGAGCTGACATTCTCCGGTGAATATGATGCCGGCGACTGCTATCTGTCGATCAATGCAGGTGCTGGTGGGACTGATTCTCAGGACTGGGCGGAGATGTTGCTGCGCATGTATGGCCGTTTCTGCGAACGCAAAGGATGGAAAGCGGCTCTGCTTGAAGTCAGCCCTGGAGATACGGCGGGCATTCGATCTGCAATGCTTGAGGTCAAGGGAACCTACTCCTATGGGAATCTCAGAGGCGAGCAAGGTGTGCATCGCCTTGTGCGGCTGTCTCCCTTCGATTCTGCTCACAGGCGACACACATCGTTTACTGCTGTTTCGATCATTCCCGTTGTAGAAGAGACAACGTTTAGCATCGACCCCAAGGACCTGCGCATTGACACCTACAGAGCGTCAGGTGCCGGCGGGCAGCACGTCAATGTCACAGATTCTGCTGTGCGAATCACGCATCTGCCTACAGGTATTGCCGTGTCTTGTCAGAACGAGCGAAGTCAGCATCAGAACAAGGATTCTGCCATGCGTGTGCTCAGTGCCCGCCTCAATGAGATTCTGCACAAGCAACAGGCTGAACAGCTGGAAGAGATCCAAGGCGAGCTCAAGAACAACGAATGGGGAAGCCAGATCCGCTCCTACGTGCTCCATCCTTATCAAATGGTCAAGGATCACCGAACGAGCCATGAGACAGGGAATATTGACGCTGTGCTGGACGGGGATATCACGGCGTTTGTCGAAGCATTCCTGGAACAGGCGGCTAATCTTACGGGAGAGTAACGCTCGTTCGAGCAAAGGTCTTCGGTTCCTGATTGTGCGAGGAGTGATCAGTCAGCGTACGCTTGGCTATCTAAGTAGCCTTGAAGAATGAGGGTCGCTGCGAGTCCGTCTCGAAGTAGCTTCCGATCCTTGCGTTTGACATTGCCTTCCAGCAACACGCGCTCAGCCTCGACACTGGTAAGCCGCTCATCAGAGACGGTGACGACCATGTTGGAGATCTGGTGAAGCTCCTCTGCGAATGCCTCAACTTCCAAAGCCATCTCTCCCTTTGTCCCATCCATGTTTAGGGGTAGGCCAATGACCATTTGTCCGGCTTCCGATTCCCGAGCAAGTCGAACGAGTGACTCAAGATCCTTCTTTCTTGAGTGTGTTCTGAAATAGGGATCGAGTGGGCGCGCTAGGAATTGTGCCTCATCAGAAATCGCGAGTCCGATACGGCGGCGTCCATAGTCGATGCCAAGGATTCTCATCGATTTCGTCCGAGGAGAGAAAGCGCCTCTCGAACCAATTCTTCGGCATTGAGTTTCTTGTCTCGCAATTGCACGATGACCTTCCGCGCTTCCTTCAGCGAGAAGCCTAGGGCCTTGGACGTCAGCGCACGGAGAGCGGTCTCTTCTTCGGGAACGAGAAACAGATTCTTGAACCCATCTGCAGATCCGCCGATCTTGTCGCGGAGATCGAGGAGGATGCGTTGTGCCGTCTTCTCACCAATCCCCTTGATCGTTGTCAGGCGGGTGACGTCATTCGTCATGATGGCCTCGACGAGGGCGTCTGTGGGTAACGATGACAGAATCTGAAGGGCAAGCTTGGGGCCGATCTGTCCCACAGTGAGTAGTTTGCGGAACACTTCGCGAGCGTCTGTCGATGCGAATCCATACAGCTGGACGGAATCGTCACGTACGATGAGATGCGTGAAGACCTGGTCAGTCAATCGTTCATGGCACGCCCGCACCGTCTCGGCGGGGCAGAAGATCTGATAGGTGATTCCCCCCGTCTCGATACAGACGTAGTCCGATCCAACATCGACAATGTCCCCGCGAATTGCATCGATCACAACGTTACCTCCAATTCCATTCGTGCCCCCGTAGCCTCAGTGATCGTGGTGCGAAAGGCCTCGATCTGAGAAGGCGGGAGCGTGATATCCATTCTGACAGGATCTTCGTAGACGAGACGGTCAACATGCGCCGAGAAGCGATGCACTGTGGACATGACACTTGAGTTTACCTCGACGGGAAATCGAATGGCAATGTGAGCCATCAACCTTTGCGTGGCGATTATTGCCTGTTCCAGAGCTTCGGAAACGGCATCAGAGTAGGCTCGGACCAATCCGCCCACGCCCAAGTTCGTTCCTCCGTAATAGCGAACGACAATGGCCAGAACGTTACAGAGTTCCCGGCCTGCGAGCTGGTGAAGCATGGGCAATCCAGCAGATCCTGAAGGTTCGCCGTCATCGCTCGATGCCTCGATGACGACATCGTCAATCAATAGCCGGAATGCCGTGCAGTGATGCGTGGCATCGTGATATTTTTTTCGGATGGCTGCGATCTGCTGTTGAACATCCTCGTGAGATGACGCAGGAGAGAGCAGCGCAATGAACCGCGACTTCTTCCGCGTGATCTTGTGGGTCATGGATGTCCTAATGGTTAGATAGGAGTCGATCATCTCCGTCCTTCGACAGGAATCTCCGGTAGTTGGGACAGCTCCTCGATACGCGCGAATGCAGCTCGAACCTTGGTCTCTTCACCCTCAATGAGCAGACTTACACTGCCCTTTCCAATTCCGATTCCGCTTGAGCAGACATGGATCGCCTGAACATCAAATAGCAACGCCAACGCTTCAATCTCTGTAATAACGTGGCCGGCAAGTGGGTACATCCCGCAGGGAAGACCCATAGCTAACTCGATCTTGTGGCTGCCCATCTCAAGCGTGAGATCGGCAATCGGTGTATGGACGGATTTGGCTACTGAGATGGGGATCACAATATCGACGCCGCGCGCTTGGGCTGTGGGCACGTATCGCCCGACTGTGCCGCCTGTAGCGGCAGCCATTAGCACTCCAACGGTGCCAAATGGATCGAGGGCGTTCCCTCCCTTAATGATGACGTCGCCGGCAGTTAGGGAACCGAGCAAGGCCTCTTCATCAAAGGGCACGGATTGTCCGTTCTGAAGAACCAGATCTGTCGCTTCACCGAGACGAGCATTGACATTCCACTGGTCGTCAATCATGCCAGCAGCAAATGCGCCTTGATCGATGGGCGCGCCCATCAACTCGGAGGCCACATATCCGTTGGTTGTTCCAAGCGTTACAATCACGGTCCCCCGGGCTATTGCGTCCTTGACCAAGGGATGGGCGGCTACGCTTTGGGCGATAAGCCGTTTTGCTGTGGTTGCATTTAGGACTGCGCTCGCTTTCATTGGGCACCTCGGCCTCGTGCGGGATTCGCGGATATGCTATAAGATGCAGCGTTCCGAATCAAAACCAATGGAGTAGGGTG
>CAZKDW010000089.1:0-6020 GCA_964551625.1 uncultured Thermotogae bacterium
GTCGGGCTCGGTCACGGCTCGACAACCGCATTCGCCATCGAGAAACTCGCCCAGCTACTCCGAGCAGGGACGCTCCGCAATATCAGCGCCATCCCTTGCTCGTTGGAAGTCGAGCAGCATGCGATCCGCTTAGGTATTCCGTTGACCTCGCTCGAAAGACATCCTGTTATTGATCTCACCATCGACGGTGCCGACGAAGTCGACGATCAAATGAACTTGATCAAGGGCGGTGGTGGCGCCTTGCTGCGTGAGAAGGTCGTTGCCTGCGCCAGCAAGCGCGAGATCATCATTGTGGACACATCCAAGTTATCCGAGAAACTAGGGACTCAATTTGCGCTACCCGTTGAGGTCGTTCCGTTTGCCTGGACCATTGAACTGGAGTACATCGAAGGTCTAGGAGCAACCGTCATTTTGAGAGGAGCTGACTCTCCATTCAAAACGGATCAAGGCAATGTCATCCTCGACTGTCAATTCCCCGGCATCGATGATGCCCACAAACTAACCCAACACCTGAACAATCGCGCCGGGATTGTCGAGCATGGCCTATTCATGGATCTAGCGACAGACCTGGTCGTCGCGAACGAGTACGGGGTTCACCATCTGACAAGAGGGCAAGACATCGGAGCATTGCGTCGAACTGGAGAGCCCAATTGATGCCATCCCATGGGAGCACGCCTGCTACCACAGTGCCTCCGGCGATCGTCATTATCTTCGGCGCCTCTGGCGACCTGACACGGAGGAAGCTGTTACCTGCGCTGCACAGTTTGTCTTGCGCTGGCATGCTTCACTCGGACACACAGATCCTCGGCGTTGGAAGAACTGTGATGCCTCCCGACGCATTTCGTGATCGAGTGTATGAGGGAATTGAAACGTATGCTCGAGTGAGGCCGGATGCTCGTCTGTGCGAGCTTTGGACACAGCTTGAAGCTCGCGTCGATTATATTGATGTTCAATCCGGAGATACCGCAGCATTCGAGCGCTTGGCAAAGGTCATCGAACAGATCGAATCGCTTCACGCAACGCAAGGCAATCTGTTGTTCTACTTGGCAGTGCCACCAGAAGCAGCGTATGAAATCGTTCGAAGTCTTGATCAATGTGGGCTGACGAATCGGCATGCCGGATGGCAACGAGTCGTAATCGAGAAACCGTTCGGACAAGACCTCGCCAGCGCGCACCAGCTAAATGGCAAGCTTCAGCAACTATTGCGTGAGGATCAGATCTACCGAATCGATCACTATCTTGGCAAGGAGACTGTACAGAACATCCTCAGTTTCCGCTTTGCCAATACAGTGTTCGAACCATTGTGGAATCGTAATACTGTCGATCATGTTCAGATCACCGTGGCCGAAGAACTTGGAGTTGAAGGGAGAGGCAAGTATTACGATCAATCTGGCGTGCTGCGAGACATTATCCAGAACCATCTCCTGCAGCTTGTCGCCCTCACTGCTCTTGAGCCACTTAGTTCCATGAGCACGAAAGCGCTGCGAGATGAGAAGGTCAAAGTCTTCGATGCCATCCGGCCGCTGAAATCCGAAGACGTCGTCCTAGGACAATATGCAGGCTACCGTAACGAAATGGGCGTCGACAAGGAATCGCAAACTCCCACCTACGCTGCCCTGCGATTGCATATCGACAACTGGCGGTGGCGCGATGTTCCCTTCTACATTCGCGCTGGCAAGGGATTGGGTGCGAAAGAGACTGAAATCACTCTGCAGTTCAAGAAGATACCTCATCAATTGTTCCCGAACATGCCTCCGTCGCCCAATCACTTGTCTCTGCGCATCCAGCCGGACGAAGGCATTCGACTGCAGTTCGAGACCAAAATTCCGGGAGCCGGCATGCGAACACAGTCCGTTGACATGATGTTTGATTATTCCGACCGATTCGGAGAGTTTGCATTGCCAGATGCCTATGAGCGCCTGCTATTGGATGCATTTCAAGGCGACGCCTCACTGTTCATTCGCGACGACGAAATCGAGTCGTGCTGGCGTATTCTCGATCCGTTGCTCCATCCCGATGCCGCAATTCCTCTACATGAGTACGCCAGAGAGAGCTGGGGACCAAAGCAAACCGATCGCCTATTTGGCGAGTCAGAACGGACTTGGCTCCGGCGATGTGTTCCGCAATCGGAGCTTGGATGAAGAGAATTGTATTCAAGGATCATGCGAGCCTTTACGACCATGCGGCCGATCTGTTCGCACAGCACGCCGATCTGTCCATTCGGAGACATGGGCGGTTTGTTGTCTTGTTGTCAGGGGGCAAGACACCGCTTCCCCTATATCGACGATTGACTCAAGAGCCTTGGCAGCGACAAATCAATTGGGGAAACGTTTTCGTTGGATGGAGTGATGAACGCTGCGTCCCTCCCGATCATGAGGAAAGCAACTTCCGGGCAGCCCAGGAAACTCTCCTATCGCATGTGCCAATTCCCACTGATCATATCTTCCGAATCGAAGGAGAGGGCGATCCAGAAACAACTTCCCTGGCCTACGAAACGCAACTTCAAACCGCGCTAGGAGAGGGTGTTGAACCCGATCTGACACTCTTAGGCCTAGGGACAGACGGTCATACCGCTTCCTTGTTCCCTGCCGACCCTGCCCTTCAAGAACGCGAACGCTGGTTCGTTCCCGTGCATATTCCCGAATTGCCTCAGCCATGGCGGATCACAGCCACTCTGCCACTGCTTAACAAGTCCAGGAGAGTGATCTTTCTTGTGACAGGACAGGAGAAGACGTACGCGTTGACTCGCATCCGGAACGGAATGATGCTTCCAGCCGGCCTCGTCCGCCCACAGAACAGCACTGCCATCTGGCTCGTGGACCAAGCCTCGTTATCGCAATCCAATAGAAGTGCTTAGTCACGCCAACGGGAAGCGCACGGCTCGTTTGTGCCCAGCGGCTGTTCTTACCAGCGAGTCATCCATCCCACAGATAGTTCACTTTTCGGATCGCCAAAGAAGCCAGAGCGAAAAACGGTTTCGAAGCTCACATTGATTCGATCCGAAAGTGCAACGTCAGCTCGGATAGTCGTCATTCCCCAATCGAATAGCGTGGTTGCACCTTCGTTGAAGTACGTAGAGATTCTCCACGTCCCCGGCGACCGGCAACACTCCATCAGCGTTCCTGACATCCGCAGCACTTCGAAGTAGTCAGTCTTTCCGGTAACACTTGAGTTTCTCGCCGGGTCCAGCGACGTAGCCGACACCACCCGCACGTCTCCAACAGTGCACTCAATCCTCAACCCGTAAAGTGAGAACCCATCGAGATTCAATCCCCGCGGCCCACTCACGTCCAGATCGCTGTACAACCGAATGCATCCGACATTCAACGGATGCCAATCTAGCGTCATCGACAACGTCTTTGTGTCCAGCGTGAACGTCAATCCCGTGTCCAACGTCAGGCCAGGTAGATGTGTCGATACGGGGAAGTCGGACAGGCTGAGCGCTAGCTGCTGGAAGCCATCCCCGGTCAACGACAGCGTCGCCATCCCTCTCAGATCGCACCATCGCCATCCCACCGATGTATTGGCTTGCCCAAACTCAAACGCGCATTCGTCGGTCATGTCCAGCCGTACCGTGCTTGAGAAGCGCATGTCTCCTTCTTGTGCCTGCATGTAGATCGACTGGTATGACGACGTCAGCGTTGACGCCAGATACATCGCGTAGCGGAAGTCTGCTCCTTGCAGGGGGAAGCCAATGACTGTCCGCCAATAATCGAATAGATCATCTGGTGCAGATGCGTCTGGATCAAACGCCAGTGTCGAGGTCACTGACAACGTTTCCAGCTTGATGTCTCCGTTGAATCGCAGCGCATCGAGAGCGATCTTACTTACTCCGCTCACTAGTGCCTTGCGAATCTGTGCGACACCCTTCAGCGTCAGCGCTCCAATGCGGTACACCTCCGTCATCTGGGTCGCAAACGCACTGAACGACCCCGACTGCGATTCCCAGGTCACATTCATTGACCAGTTTCCCGACAGCAGCCCTTCCGCTCGTCGTGCAGCCACGTCAATCTGGATCGTCACCGTCCCTGAGGCTGGATCGTCGAATGAGTCGTACACCGCGATCATCACGAGGTCGATGCCCACAAAGCCCGATGCGGGTACGTACGTCATCTCGGCAACAGCATCGTGAGGCCCCTCATATCTCACCTCCGCCATGTCGCCGAGCAGGATCCCATGGCTGGGGCCGTCCAACAGCACGAAGCGTATCGGATGCGCTCCGGGATCCGCCGGGTCGATGTCCTCGTCTTGAGCACGTAGTTCAAACATCACAGATGTGTTCTGCACCGTCGATACGTACTGGTCCTTCATCGTCGGCGGCACGTTGGCCATCGCAAGGCCCGCTGTGACGATAACCAGGACTCCTACCACCCACAGAATGCGGACCTTCATTTCGCCTCACCGACCTGGAGTCTTAGCTCCACAGTCTCTCCGTTGCCCAGCGGAATCGTCAGCAGGTATTCACCAGGGCTAAGATCCTGTGTGTCCACCAGCAGAACATACTGCCCGGCACTCTCATCCCACATTGCCGTGAGCATCCCTGGATAGGCCAAGCCATCTTCCAGCGACACCAGAAGCACCAAACCCGCCGACTGTTCCAAAATCGACTGGAACGACTGGGGCACGATCATCGACAGCGTGACTCCCTGTTCAACAGTGACAGCTGGCGGCTCTACTTCGGTTATACAATCCTCTACGGTCACGCTGATCACCGCTTCTGAGCTATCACCGAACGGATCCACACACTGCAGCGTCATCCTGTCTTGCCCCACGAACCCTTCTGCCGGCGTGTAGGTCAGTGCGACGATCGCCCTCGCCACGCCGTCATCCGTTGCTGCGGCGGGCATGGTTACGATCCCCGACAGATCTCCACTGAGCACGCCATGTGTCGGCGAACCCACGATCTGGAATTCAAAGGGCCTGTCTCCAAGATCATCGGGGCCCTTCCATGGATCCGTGGCAGCAACTTCGAACGCGATTGAAACATCGGCACACGTCGTGAGACGCACATCCTCCATGCCCGAACGAGCAATCACCTCAACGTAGACAGTCGCGATATCGGACAGGTTACCGCAGGCATCCGCGACGCAATAGCTAAACTGGTCCCATCCAGAGAAAGCATGAGGCGGAGCGTATCGGATCGTCGTCATGGCGCTTCGTGGCGTCTGGTTGTCTGCCTTAATCGTCGCTGTCCCGTACCGAGGTGCTTCAACAATGTCGTGGATTCGGAGCACGGCGTCACAGTCGTTGCACGCAGCACACGGATCGTGCGAGTCACAGCTGCAGTTGTCCGAATCGTTGGCGACCACATCGAGGCTCACCGTCTGCCCCTCACGAATCATCAGCCGGTACGTTCCGTTCCTGTCTAGCCGAACCACGACCAGTGAGTCGAGGATCGCGCGCTCGTCCATCACCACATCCTGGCGTGGGTCATCACGCGTGAACGGCGCGATCTCGTCGTACACGTCACCGCCGTTGTACTCCGTCGCCGTCGGATCGGGAATGGATACCACCGTGTCCGCACTGTTCCCGCAGGAATCGCTGGCGCTGACCACCACCACGACGAAGGCGGGGCAGCTTGTAAGACAGCTCACGCGGATCTCCCCGGCAAAGCCGACGCGGTACTTCTCGGTGTCTGTGAAGGTGACGTCTGCCCGCTTGAAGGCCATGGTCGCGTTGCCCGTTGGGTTCGTAACGACGAACGTGATATCCTTCCGGTCTATGCAGCAGTTGTCCTCAACGTATCCGTCGAACGTCACGATTGCTTCGCAGCAGTCATCAACTAGCACGTGCTCGTCGACGCGCAAATCGCGAATCACCGGGATGATCTCGTCAATAACGCCGCCCGTCTCCTGTGCCTGGCTTGCGCCATTGCCACAACAGTCGTCAGCATCCACCGTCACCTGGACCGTCGCTGGACAGCCGCTCAGATTCGACACCAGCACGGACCCGCTGACGTCCACTCGGCCCTGCCCGTTCTGCACCTTGTGAATCGTCGGCGTACCCAACGTCGCATTCCC
>CAZKDW010000090.1:0-1597 GCA_964551625.1 uncultured Thermotogae bacterium
CCTACGCCCCGTCATGGTCTCCGCCTTCATTGGATGAAATCGCCAATCAACTGGATGTCCTTAGCTTCGACCGATTCATTGATGTGTCCTATGAGCAGTATCTCCTCCGCTTCCCGGAGATTCTGACTCATTACGGAATGGCTCAGCCATTGGGCGTTCGCAATGATCGCCTCAACGATTACTCTGCGGACTATCTCGCAGAGACCGAAGCTATCGAGTCGCTGATCTATGAGCGACTGCAAACGTTTGATCGCGCCTCTCTCAGCACAGATCAGCAACTGACCTACGACGTGTGTGCCTGGTATTGGGATGACATTGTCCGCAGTCATGAGTTTTCCGATCTTGGATACCTCGTCACTCACTACTACATCACAAGCAGGGATTGGTCCACATTCGATCTGCTGACTGTCGTGCATCCGCTGTCTGGCAAGCGCGATGTCGAGGACTACATGGCTCGACTAAGCCAAGTCGCAGGCCAGTTTGATCAGTTAATCTCCGGGATGTCTGCGCAAGCAGAACGCGGCATTGTCGCTCCACAGATCATTCTCACCCAAGCCATTTCCAACTTAAGAGGATTGGTTTTCGCATCGCCAACATCCCATCCCTTCTACACAACGCTGGCAACGGGAACACAATCCGCGGCTAGTCTATCTGCCTCCGAGCGCACAGACATCCTCGCAGAGGCATCAGACATTGTCTCAGAGCAAGTCATCCCCGCCTATCGACGTCTCTATGACAAGCTGGGCGAGCTGCAATCCATTGCACCGGCGGCCATCGGATACGGCGCACAGCCCAATGGCCTTGCCTATTACGACTATACGCTGCGCCACCAGAATCAGACAGATCTCACAGCCACTGAAATTCATAACCTTGGCCTAGAACAGGTATCGAGGCTTCAGACTCAGATCCATGACACAGCTACTCAAGCTGGCTACTCTGAGGATCTGTCGATCAGTGAAATCTACGCTCGCGTTGCCCGAGATGGCGGAACGCGTTCTGGTCCAGCCATTGTGCAGGCCTATGAGGACATTCTCGCACGAGCCAAGGAAGATGTTGTCGATGTCTTCCATCGCCTTCCCCAAGCAGACGTCGTTGTGGTTCCCGATGCCATCGGTGGCTATTATCGACCCTCGAATGGCTCGAGGCCTGCCGAATTCGCAGCGCCAGCCAACGGAGTGCAGCCAATGTACTCCATGCCAACACTGACCTATCACGAGACGATTCCTGGGCATCATCTACAGATTGCCTTGGCATCGGAACTCGACCTCCCGCTGATCCGCAAGATCGAGGTCTTTCTCGGATTTGCTGAAGGCTGGGCTCTCTATTCAGAACGCTTGGCCTGGGAATTGGGATGGTACGATGACGATGTCTATGGCAACTTGGGACGCCTGTCTGATGAGATGATGCGTGCCGTTCGGTTGGTTGTCGATACGGGCATCCACGCGATGGGATGGACCTTCAATGAAGCCGTCAGCTACTTCGCCTCGAACACAGGCAAGACTATTGGCTACGCACGCTACCAAGTGCAGCGGTACATCGTATGGCCGGGGCAATCGACATCCTACATGATCGGATTTCTTAAGCTTCTTGAGCTACG
>CAZKDW010000090.1:1697-5968 GCA_964551625.1 uncultured Thermotogae bacterium
CAAGTCGATGCTCCAACCTAGATCAGCTTCTTATGGTAGACAAAGTAGACCTCTGCGCGTATAGTAGCCGATGTACGAGCAAGAGGAGGAGAAATGGCGAGTAGAACCCTGTCAACAAAGGTTTCAAGTGAGCTACGGAAGGATGTCGATGACATTGCCTCCATTGAGCAACGTCCAGCAAGCAGTGTTGTCCGACTTGCTATTGAATCCTATGTGCAAAGCTACTTCGCACTGCATCCGCAATTCAAAGCTGATATCCTTGAGAGCAAGAGAGCGATAGAAGACGGAGATGTCGAGGACTACCAATTCGGGTAGGCCGTCGCCATGTCATACTCGCCAAAGACCTCGTCGAAGTTCAATCGAATTGCAAAGAAGTTTCCGAAGAAACTCAAGACTGCTCTCGATGATCAGGTGCGTAGCATCTGCGAGGATCCCCATCTTGGGAAGATGAAGATGGGAGATCTCGCTGGCGTTCGCGTTCACAAATTTAGTTTCTTCAGTCAGCTCTATCTCATTGCGTATGAGGTCGATCAAGACAGCGAAATCATCCTGATTCACGCAGTCGGCGGGCAGGAGAACTTCTACAGAGACCTCAAGCAGTATTTGAGGTCATAGCCGGCCTTTTCCTTTAGTGATGTCTTGGGAGTGAAGAATTCCGCAGCAAACTCCGGGTGTCACCAAGAGGCAGTCGCTTACGGATCTAAGCGGAGCTAATCCTCATACAGCAGCTTGATGGTATGCCTTCTCGATACAGAGAGAACCCTGGGGTTGTAGTAATTCCTATACCGGCTACTACACCCCCCAAGCATAACCTGTCCGCGCTCGAAGAGCAGGCGGTTGCGACGCTACAGGCACGTGTGCTGCTACAGCAAGTCGCCATGTTTTCATCCTCTGGTTAATTCCGACTGAACCTATAGGTTTTGCCTTCTAATGCCCTGTAGCTTCAGCAACTGAGAACATCTCAGTGCTCGACGGTATCTAGTCGAATGTGGGTTCAGTATCCACCGCCGCGAACGCGAAGATCCAGTTGTCGGCGATTTCGTCGAGTAGCTTGCCTTTGGGCTTGCCCATGCCGTGGCCTGCACGTTCTTCGATTCTTAGGAGAACAGGATTGTCACCAGCTTGCGCATGCTGCAGGGCGGCTGCGAACTTGAAACTGTGCGCTGGGAATACGCGGTCATCGTGGTCCGCCGTTGTCACCAGTGTCGGCGGATAAGCCACGCCTTCGCGAACATTGTGCAACGGCGAGTAGCTCATCAGGATAGGGAACATGTCAGCATCGTCAGGAGAGCCGTAATCGGACACCCAGAAGGCGCCTACAGTAAATTTGTGAAATCGAAGCATGTCGAGCACTCCCACTGCTGGAAGACAGACACCAAACAGGTCGGGTCGCTTCGTCATGCAGGCGCCGACGAGCAATCCGCCGTTGCTGCGGCCATGGATAACAAGCTTGGGAGTAGACGTTCGCTTGGTCTCAATGAGCCATTCGGCAGCGGCAATAAAGTCGGCAAACACGTTGGGCCGATTCTCGCATGCTCCGGCTTGATGCCACTCGCTGCCATACTCTCCGCCACCGCGAATGCAGGCAACGGCCAACTGCCCACCCATGTCCATCCATGTCAGATGATCGAGTCGGAATCCGGGGGATTGAGAGATGTTGAACCCGCCGTAGCCATACAGGCACGTCGGCGTATCGGGGCTCACGCGGGTCGACTTCTTTCGAGACACGAAAACGGGAACCTTAGTTCCATCCGAACTTTCATAGACATGGTGTTCTGTGATGTAGTCTTTTGGATCGAAGGGAAGTGCTTGCTTTCTCAATGGCTGCGTTTGCTTGGAGCCTAAGTCATGCTTGAGGATGGTTGCGGGCTGTGCCACATCAGAATACCAAAGGTAGACATCAGATCCCGCGGCTCGCCCCTGCACCAACGGAACAGTCCCGTGGCCTGGGAGCTTGATTTCGTGATCCACAAGACCCGCGTCATTATAGACGAGTACTCGCGATTGGGCATCGACCAAGGCAGTGACCACGAAGACTCCGCCGATGTAAGCGGCCCACGTAATGACACCGTCGGATTGCGCGACGATTTCTTGCCAGTTCTCTCGTTCAGGAGCACGAAGATCAATGGCCACAATGCGGCCGAAAGGCGCGCTATCGTTGGTCCAGAAGAGCAGGAGGTCGCCGGTCTTGCCAAGATAGGTGAAGGAGGACTCGAATTCAGGAACAAGATCCAGTGGACCGGCTGTCGCATCCTCCAAATTCAATACACACACGCGATTCTTGCGATATGTACCTCGTTGCGTTGTGATGACAAGATAGCGATCATCCAATGTCACTCGCCCGTAGGACATCCATCCGGGCTCATCTTGTCGATCATAAATTATGGTATCGGCTGTCTGGATATCGCCCAAGCGATGGAAGCGAATGCTGCGCTTGGTGACTGGCGCCTTGTAGACCTCGTCTTCTGGTGGCGGTTCAGATCCTGAGTAGAAGAATCCTGACTCGTCATCGCGCCAGCTGGCGAGTGTGAAGCGAATCCACTGCAATTCGTCCTTCAGCCGTTCTCCGGAATCCACATCCATTACATACCATTTCTGCCAGTCCGAGCCCGCTTCAGACAACCCATAGGCCAAGAACCGTCCACTGGGGCTCGGATCGAATGTCATGATCGATACCGTCGCATCTTCGGCCAGAGCAGAGGGATCGATCAACACATGGATCTCGTCCTTTCCCCTTTCCATCCACACCAACGATGGTTGTTTGGCATCGGGCGCCTGCAGCGTAAAGAAGAGTCTGTTGCCTGCTTCCTTGGGCATACCCACGTTCTCGTACGAAGACAGCACTTCCACCCGTTTGAGGAGCGCCTTGGCAAATGGAATGCGTGAGAATACAGACTGTGTATGCTCGTTCTGGGCTGCAATCCATGTCTTAATCTCCGGGAAATCAACGGCTTCAAGCCACCGATAGGGATCAGGCACATCGACGCCGTGTAGATAATCGACGTGATCCATCCTTCGAGTAATTGGAGACTGAGACAAAGTGGGTTCGAACAGGTTCATGGCGCCTCCTGGCAACGAGATGATTGAGCGTACTCAGTGCCATGGCCTCCAGCAACCGGATACCTCTCAAATGCCCTAATTTTGCTTGCGTACCGTATAATCATTGCTTAGGAGCTAGGAGTATTGAATCATACCCATGCCCTTGAGGTACGAGACAAAAAGGAGGGGAACATGTCGAAATTCATTGATCGACTACTTGACCCCGATTCACGCCGTGAGGAAGGCCAGCCGCAGGTGAACCTGCGTCGGCTGCCGAGCGCTATCGGATGGATCGCCATCATCCTGGTCATCGGCATTTATCTGGCCACTGGCATCTATACGATCGGTCCGTCTGAGGAAGGGCTCGTGAAGCGGTTTGGAGCCTACGTGGGAACCGTCGATCCGGGCCTGCACTATCACCTGCCGGCACCATTTGAGAGCGTCGTGGCCATCAATATTCTTGAGGTTCGCAAAGTCGAAATCGGATTCCGGACGGTTTCGCCTGCGCCAAATGCCCGCTACCAAACCGTAGAAACCGAGGCTTTGATGCTTACAGGCGACGGCAACATCACGCATGTTGAGATTGCCGTTCAATATCGAGTCAAGGACGCAACCATGCTTGCGTTCAACCTCATCAATTCCGGGGAAATCGTCAAACAAGCGGCCGAGGCTACGCTCCGCGAGCAGGTGGCCACGCGAACACTGGACGAAACCCTGACCGGGCTTCGCGACACCATTGGAATCGACGTCATGACCGCGCTGCAAGGGTTCCTTGATTCCTATGAAACAGGAATCGCCATCGACAACGTTCAACTGCAGACTGTCAAGCCGCCGAGCGAGGTCGTTGCCGCGTTTGACGACGTCAACAGCGCGCTCCAAGACAAGGAGAAGCTGATTAACGAAGCCTCTCGCTATGCCCTCGACCTCGTGCCCCGTGCGCGTGGGCAGGCACAAGAGATCACCAACCAAGCGGAAGCCTACAAACAGACGCGAATCTTAGGTTCCGAAGGCGATGTAGCCCGCTTCGTTGAGGTGCTGTCCAAGTACGAATTGGGCCCAGAAGTCACGCGTATTCGTCTCTACATCGAGACCATGGAGCAAATCTTGCCCTCCATGGACAAGATCATCCTTTCGGAACAAACGGACGGATTGCTAAAACTCCTCAACCTTGACACTGCCGGAGGTGGTCAGTAATGAAACCGCTTATTGCCTTCCTCATTGTCGTCGTCATT
>CAZKDW010000091.1:0-5853 GCA_964551625.1 uncultured Thermotogae bacterium
GACAATCGGCGACCCGTTCTGGGACGTCGTTTGCAGCCCCCCACGTCTCGGGAACTCTGGCGCTAATTCTCTCTGCATTTCCTACTATAGGACCATCCCAAGCAGTGGATATCTTATTGGCATCACTGATTGATCTCGGACCAAAGGGGGCTGACTCGTCGTTCGGGCAGGGGCTGATTAACGCGTTTGAGGCGCTCAGCCATTGACCAAGAACGCTACCGACTTGTTCATCCGGACAAAGGAAGCGCAATTCATGCGCCAATTGGTTCTTGATCAGCCTCTGCCCTGACCGCATACTGGCGAGGGTAACGAGGGGTGGGGGATGAGACAGTTAGTTGTTCTAGTTGGACTTCCAGGTTCTGGAAAGACTTCTCTTCATCAGAAGAAGCCAGATTGGGTCGTTGTTTCCAAGAACGCGATTCGTCAATCCGTCTTCCGATGTAGCTATAAACCAGATGTAGAAGAAATCGTCGATCGAATCTTCACAACAACCTTGATCGAAACTGCGGAGTCCTCAGCAGACGTCGTCTGTATTGACGATCTGAATCTATTGAGAAGAGAACGTGCGGCGTATATTGAGCTTGGACAGTTGACAAATCGAAAACCCATCGCCATGGTCATGCCCTACGCCCCCATCGATGAGATTTACCAACGGGCTCAATTTCAGATGGAGGAGTTGGCGACAAATTCTCCGTGTGTGAAGGTCTCTGCATTTCCGCGTGATCGATTTGATGCCATGCTGTGTTGCTACGAGGCAGTTCAGCAGAATGAAGGATTTGCTCGAATCCAACAAGAGGATCATCTACCGCTCGTAAACGGCATCACGAAACCACAGATTGTGGTCCGCCGAGAGCGAAAGAAGCGAGAAGAGAAACAGCATCCGATTCCTCTCTTTGCATCCTGAGCGACGAACGGCTCTAGGCACCATCTACTGGCACAAGCGCAAGAGAGTGAAGAACCCCGCAGCAAGCTACGGGGCATTAAAAGGCAAGATCTCACAAATCTAGGCGAAGTTGATCGTAATGGGTTGCCTTCTCGATACAGAGAGAACGTCGCACACAGGTTACGACGCTACATCCGCCCCTTTGTAGCGTGACGAACCCTGCGGAGCTCTTCTATAATCTAGATTGGCTCTGGAGAATCTGCTTGTGCCTTCAGGTTATCGCAGAGTAGAGAGAGACCGCAGCCGACTTCTACGCAGCTGCGGTCTATTGCTTAGTTCAGTTTCTTCTAATGAATTTCGAGCAAGGAATCGATCCGTGCGCGGTCGAATCCTACGATGATTTCTCCGTCGATGTCAATAACGGGAACGCCCATCTGGCCGCTCTTTGAAACCATCTCTTGGGCACGAGTCATGTCCGTAGAGACATCGATGTCCTCGAACGAAATCCCGCTGGTGGTCAGATGCTCCTTGGCAAGCTGGCACCACGAACATGAGGGTGTGCTGTAAACCATTACTGTGTGATCCATAATTGTTATTCCTCCTCAGTAATCAATCGAACAAGATTCACAACGCCTTTCTGTAATCGATAACAGTTACGAGTTCCCTGGCGTTCCTTTTGGAGAACTCCTGCTTGTTCTAGCTTCGTCAAGTGATAAGAGATGGCTGGCTGGCTCAACTTGAGTAGCGATTGAATCTCTGGGCACTGAACTGTTTGCTTCGAGAGCAACTCCACTATCTGCAAACGAGGTTCGCTTCCCAGTGCCGAAAACACTTTCGTCCAGGCAAGTCTGCGCTCTCGTTCGTCCATGGAATGCTCCTTCCTGTATTCTTAGATGGAGGAATGATAAGGGAGCCAGTCGCGAAATTCAAGTATTTAGATATTTAGATATTGATAAGGAGGATATACATGAGCCGAACAGTGATCGAATTCACAGGTGGAATGGCATTTGTGGGGAAGGGTGCTAGCGGGCATGACGTGCGTATGGACGCGGGCGAAAGCGTTGGCGGCACCGATGCAGCTGCACGACCTGTTGAGACCATGCTTAGCGCGCTGGGTGGATGCACAGGCATGGACGTGGTCTCGATTCTCCGCAAGATGAAGACGGAGCCAGATTCTCTGCAGATCGAGATTCACGATGAGCGAGCGCCAGAATACCCAAAGGTCTTCACAAAGATCCATCTCATTTACAGAGTCAAAGGCGATGTTCCCGAAGAGAACCTGATCAAGGCAATCGAGATGTCCCTCGCGAAGTATTGCCCCATTGCCAATACGCTAGGGGGACTATCTGAGATTACTTACGAGGCTTCTGTGATGGGCAGCTAACGGTCGTGAGCCTTTTCCATGATCCGGTCGATGTCAATGTTGTAGCGGACATAGTCCATGGCGTAGTCCAAGGCAGGTCCTGGGCGAATCCATGCGCGTTGCAGCATTTCTTCGCACAACGTCGCTGTGATCATCGTGTTCTGGCCAGCGAGGATGATGGGGACTTGACGCTCATTGGCTAGATCGATGGTCTCGCGGTCCGGGCGATGAATCCCTGTGACGATGAGGCAGCGCAAACTGGGAACTTCGAATGCTGCGCGATGAATATCCTCGCGATCGCCACCTGTAATCACAGCCAGATCGGGTGTGCGGCGGAAGAGCCGTAGCGACTCTTCAGGCCCCATCGCGCTGATGGCGAAGTGTCTCACCTGTCTTTCGATGGATGTGTCAGTGAGCAATCTCCCCCCAAGGCGCCGCACGATCTCATCGGTATTGACAGTCTGGAGGTTGTGGTCATACGGGATGATCCCCAGCACTTCAGCGCCGTGGTTGGCGAGGAATGAAACGAGGACCTCAGACAGCATATTGAAGGAGCTGTCCATGGGAACGTCCTTGAGGATGACGCCCATGATTTGCGGCCCTTCGAACATCCGTAATGCACACAGAATTCGATCGATCGCTTCTTCCCCATCGTAATGAGTGATCAGCAGGGCATCGGCGTCCAGCATTTCTGCCAGATCAGGATCGCTTAGCCCTGCACTGACGCCGAGCCCAAGATAGCTCCGGCCTTCGATGAGGGCGACATCTCGCTCATGAGAAAGCCGTTCGAAGGATTCTTGAATTCGCTTTCGAAATCCGCGATCTCCTGATTCAATGGTTTCGCGAAGAAATGTTCCTTCCAAAGGAACGGGAGCAATGTCGCGGAGTGAGTCGTCTAGCGAAAGCAGAGAACGGATGGCATCCGCATCTCGATCCACGGGTTCGCCTGTGGCATACGAAACTTCGAAGCTAATTGGCTTCATATAGGAAGTCCGCAGTCCGCGTTCCTGAAGGGACTTTCCCAATGCAAGGGACAACAAGCTTTTGCCCGCATGTTGTTCTGTTGAGACGATGAGGATTCGTTTCATAGGTTCTTTGGGTTCCTGGTGTCAATCGTACTATTCACATGGTAATTGGATAGCCGGGTGAAAGCAATTGGCTCTGAAGAAGGCACGTTGAATCTTCACGCAGTTCTCGCAAAAACTTCACTCTTGTCCCAGAAACTGGCATCATTGGTCGTTACTCTGATTTTCGACCGACTGGCAAGCAAGTCTAAACACGAAAAGTACGCGGGGAGCGCTGACTGGCTATAATGGAAGAACGATGAAGCGAATTCTCATTGTCGATGACGAGGAAATGATTGTCCGAACGGTCAAGGCTTATCTAGATCGGGAAGGATTCAAGACGTACACAGCCTTCGATGGCGAAGAAGCACTCCGCGCATTCGAAGAAAAGGGGCCTGATCTGATCGTTCTCGACCTCATGCTTCCTAAGGTCAGTGGGATCGAAGTGACTCGTGCGATTCGTACCAAGTCGTCTGTTCCCATCATCATGCTGACTGCAAAGGCTGCAGAAGCCGATCGCGTGGTAGGCCTTGAATTGGGCGCCGACGACTATGTCGTCAAGCCATTTAGCCCGCGAGAGCTGGTCGCGCGTATCCGTGCTGTGCTACGCCGTTTCGAGGGAGAAGGCGCAGAAGTGGAGCGCATTGTCGTTGGTGAAATTGAGATTGACCTCAAGACCCGCGAGCTTAAGGTCGATGGAAACGAAATTGAGCTGACGCCGACGGAATTTGACTTGCTCTCCTACCTAGCTCGGCATCCTGGGCAGGTATTCACACGCCTCCAACTCCTTCGCGAAGTCCAGGGCTATACGTACGATTCGTTTGCTCGAACCATCGACACGCATGTCAAGAATCTGCGGCGCAAGATCGAGGCAGATCCCAAGATCCCTACCCATATTCTGACTGTGCATGGTGTGGGATATCGGTTCGCCCGGGAGACCTAGGTGAGTCGGCGCATCCCGCTAGCTGCCAAGCTCGGTGTATCGTTTATTGTTGTCATTCTTCTAGCTGTATCCCTTGTCTATGGCCTCATTCTGTGGTCGATTCCCCAGCAATTTGACGAATACCGTCGAACATCACGCGAGAAATTCGGCGAGCAGGTTGCCATGGTCCTCGCCAACTACCGAGAAGCTGAAGGAACGTGGGTTGGTGTTCCGGAACGCGTGTTGCAGCGGCCCTTTGTTGTGGGGCTTGGGGAAGAGAGTTTGGTGGGCAGTGTTTCGATTTTTGATGTCGAGATTACGCTGTTTGATATCAATGGCATCATGATTACAACCAATGCGTGGACGTGGCTGGCTCGTCAGCAATATGGAGATGATGGGCACATCTGGTTGACGCCATCCGATACGCCAGCGGATGAGAGCATCCCGATCACCGTTGATGGAATACAGGAAGGCACGCTCTTTGTTGGAGATATCGAGAATCCCACGTCCGCCGAATCTAATTTTCTCTCAACAGTTGCTGAATCGGCACTGATTGGTGGGGGAATTGCCATTGGCCTTGCCCTATTCCTCTCCACGATTCTCATTGTTCAAATCTTGAGACCACTGCGCGCGCTGTCCCGTGCCACGGAACGCGTGGCTGAGGGCGACATGCCTGATGAGGTGAAGCTTAAGACGCATGATGAGTTAGGGCGTTTGGGCGATTCGTTCAACCACATGTTAGAAAGCCTGCGATTCTCAGAAAAAGTTCGCCATACCATGACAGCAGATATTGCTCATGAGTTAAGAACGCCCGTGACCATCATCCAGGGAACCCTAGAAGCCATCTTGGACGGCATTTACGATGCGTCCGAGGAGTTCATTACTCCAATCTACGAAGAGACTCTGCACTTGGGAAGACTTATTGACGATTTACGCGATCTCGCCCTCGCAGAGGCAGGAGAGTTACGCCTGGAGAAAGATGCCGTTGATATCATTGAGCTGATCAAGCAGGTTTCAGAGACGGCTTTCTTGGCGCACGAGAATGCACCCACGCTTCATCTGGACATGCCTACGCTTCTTCCCAGCATTCAGCTTGACCGGAAACGGTTCCGTCAAGTGATCGCAAATTTGCTTAGTAATGCCATTCGCCACACACCTGCAGGCGGCGATGTCTATATCCGTGCTCGCCGAGTCAATGGATCGATTGAAATGAGCGTTGCTGACACAGGTCCAGGCATCAGGCCTGAAGATCTTCAGCATCTGTTTGAGCGGTTCTACAGAGGGGATCCTGCGAGAGGACGATCTGCTGGGTCCGGATTGGGCTTGGCTATTGTGAAGCAGTGGGTGGAAGCACACGGCGGCACGATAGAGGTTGAGAATCGCAAGAGCGGAGGCGCCTGCTTTATCATTCAAATTCCTGTTGGATAGTTGACTGGGTGATGCGACATCCGCTAGCCTAGCCTATGCAGGATCAGACGTTTCACAATCCGAGTTTAGGTGAGATGACGTTTGACGATGTGCTCTCGACTGTCGTTTCTGAAATGGCGAGTGGCCCACGGGAGCGATTTGCCCTTCTCATTGGCACGGACTCGTCGACTTCTGCCGAACAGCTGGATCTTGT
>CAZKDW010000092.1:0-2177 GCA_964551625.1 uncultured Thermotogae bacterium
ATCTACTTCACCGTCTCTCAACCCGCCTACATCTATATCTATGATGTTCAGCCAGACGGTGTCGTTCGACTCATTTTTCCCAACGCCTATTCACAACAGAATTTCGTTTCTGCAGGAACGCACACTCTTCCAAATGGATCCTATCAATTCACAGTCGCGCCACCTGTTGGGATTGAACAATTGCAGATCATTGCTAGCCCGCTCAATCTCGGACTAACTCCGCCCGCCTATTACGAGCCATTCCCGCTTGTCGGAGCAACGCCTCAGGCCGCAACGTCGCAAATTCAGGTTCAGATCATGGGAGTCGTTCCAGTGCCAAACTACGTATCGGATTGGACATCGCTCACGATCGTATCAAGCTATTCGTACACACCGCCAAGCTACAACCCGTACCAACCGCAACCCCAGCCGCAACCCCAGCCACAACCCGGCTATTCCTCCTATCCACCGTTTTACGGCTATCCAGGAGCTACGTGGTATTGGAATGGCGGCACATGGATTACCGGCGTACCCAACAGTGGCTGGTATTGGTACTTCGGTTCCGATGGTTCTTGGCATTTCCGAATCACCTTCCACTTCGGGATAAGTAATTAACGAGGGATGCAACTTGTGCCTCCTCGGCACACGGGTTGGGGTCTGACTCCGGGTTAGACCCCGACCCACCCTAAAAGGTTCTTCTGAGGTTCTCAAGAATAGCCCGGTGCCTCCTCGCTTCATAAGGGATGGGCCTGATTCCGGGTTGGACCCCGACCCACCCTAAAAGGGTTCTTCTGAGGTTCTCAAGAATAGCCCGGTGCCCCCTCGCTTCATAAGGGATGGGCCTGATTCCGGGTTAGGCCCCGACCCACCCTTAGAACAACCAGCTTGCAGCAAGTCTTGCACTCATAGCTCCCCGGTGCCCCCTCGCTTCATCAGGAATGGGCCTGATTCCGGGTTGGGCCCCGACCCACCCTAAAACCACCTGTGACATAGCTTGCACGCATAGTCCCCCTGTGCCCCTCGCTTCATAAGGGGTGGGTCTGACTCCGGGTTAGGCCCCGACCCACCTAACAAGTCCTTCTGTTCCAAAGTTTCTATTTATCCACATTTCACCCGAGTGCCCCTCGCTTCATAAGGGATGGGTCTGACTTCGGATTGGACCCCGACCCACCCTAATAGCTTCTTCTAAGGTTCTCAAGAAATTACCGAGTGGCCCTCGCTTCATAAGGAGTGGGTCTGATTCCAGGTTAGGCCCGGGCATCCCCCTTCCCCCTTCATCTCTTCTTGCACCGTGAAAGTAGTAGAGGGGTCTTCAAGATCTTCATGCCCTTCATGGTGAACAGCTGTTGCACTTACACTCGATACTTCGAATATGCCGCGTAGGTAACACAACACCCTGATCTACGATCTGACGATCAGCGAGCCAACGACTAGAGATTCATCTCGTAAACGCGCCACGTTTTGTACTGCTCTCCATCCATTGAGGCGGAAGCACGTAGAATGAGATCGTTATCTTCCAACAGCATCGAAGGCTCACACATGGTGTAGCCATGTTGAACGGCATAGTCCTGCACTTGCAGATAAAGCAGGGCGTCAATGCCCAGCTTGCGAAACTTCGGGACCACACCAAAAAACATCAGCCGCATCACCGGGATTCGCCGTCGTGTGCGCAACAGCCGCAAAGCGCGAGCGATGTCTGTATCCTGGAATCGATTCCATCGAGGACGAAAGGGAATGTTGGGATCGGGAAGCGCACCCAGTACAGCAGCAAGCTCTCCGTTGACTGTCGCAAATCGCATCAGCCCGGGATCAATCACCATCTTCAGGTTGTCGGCCGTAGCGTCGCCTTCTGCTGTGGTGATAGGCAAGAAACCCCAATTGTCTGCCCATGCTTCGTTGTAGATCTGGACAATCCGCCCCACCTCAGCGCGCAGGTCCTTCATGACAACCATGCGCGTTTCGATGTTCCTGCGCTGTTGAACGGCCTTGGCAACGCGAATAAGACGTTCAGATGGGGGAACAAGCGCAATCTTGTAGGCATGGTAGTCCTTGGCCTTTGCCAATCCATATTTCTCGAGGAATTCGCCGTAGTAGGGCGGATTGTGTGTCAGCTCAACGGTTGGGGGGGTGTCGAATCCATCGACAAGAACGGCTTGATGCGCTTCTGTCGCGGCATTGGAATAGGCCCCCGGGCCGCG
>CAZKDW010000092.1:2277-5788 GCA_964551625.1 uncultured Thermotogae bacterium
CCCTTGAGTCCCAACAACCGGCTGCCCAGAAGCTCCCCGTTCAGCGGAGGCGTCCAATATGGATTCCCCTGAAATAGACGCCACGGTACGCGAACAAAATTCCTTAGTCGGCTATCGCCAAGTTCGACTTGCTCGATCGCCAGCGTCATCGATCATCCCATTGAATCATGTTCTCATTATATGACACAGAAGCGGAAATCGTGTCGCGACCTTGCACTTCCAGCCAAAGTGGCGTATGCCTACGAATCATGGATGCATCAAAATCAGAGACGAAGCTGTTCCTGTTGATTCAACGCCAAGCTGGCGTTTCGCGGAGAAAGGCCCAAGAACTCGTTCTCGCAGGCGAGGTTGCCCTTAACGATTCAGTCGTCGTAGATCCTTTCTTACTCGTAGAGCCTGCGGCAGTCGCCAAACTCTCGCTGCGTGGGCACCCTCTTTCGCTGCAAGCGCCCGAGCTTCGCGTCTATCGTTATCACAAGCCCAAAGGTTTGTTGTGCAGTCATGACGATCCTCACGAAGGCAATACTGTGGGGCGTATCCTTCGTGCAGAGGGGCTCATTGGCTACTCGTGGGCCGGCAGGCTCGACCAAGATTCCGAGGGCCTTCTGCTTGTCACCAATGACGGCGTTCTGCTAAATCACCTTAGCCATCCACGCTATGAGGTTGTGAAAAGCTACAGTGTTTGGCTCGACCGCCTTCCTCATCGTGCTGCACTAGACAGCATGCTGCACGAGATGAAGGAAGGCATTCACGATGACGGTGATCGACTTCGCATCCTCTCTGGCAAGGTTGTGGGAAGTCCACCCCACATCAGCATCCAACTAACTGAAGGCAGGAAGCGCGAGATCAAGCGATTGTTCGCCCACTTCGAGCTCTCCGTCGCACGGCTGCTTCGTCTATCCATCGGCCCTGTTGAACTGGCAACCCTGCGCCCGGGGATACTAGAGCGCATGCTGCCCGCTGAGCTAGAGGCGCTCCGAGATTCGATTCAGGAGCCGCCTGAATCAGAGTCATCCAATACTCCAGAGACAGAGGGCTCTAGCTAGTAGCCGATCCGAATGGAAGGCGGCATTCCGATTGACGTCTCCTGCACAGCTGTTGATAATCGGCTCATGCGAATTGCCATTGGACAACTGAATGCCCATGTCGGGGCCATAGACGACAACACAGCGAAGATGCTGCAATGGATCGATGAAGCCAAGGTGGCAAAGTGCGATCTTGTCATCTTCCCTGAGTTGGCCATCAGTGGCTACTCGCCGCTAGATCTATTCTGGCACGATGGTTTCGTAGCTTCCTGCAAAACTGCGCTTAATCGGATTGTCGCTGCGTCTACAGGAATCGGCGTTATCGTTGGAGGTCTGGCTGTTGAACATAAGCAGGCTCTATCGAATCGAGATAACACATCGTCTGTCTCAGACGGTGCGCTGATCGACCTTTCCAACCGCGCCTACCTCATCGAGGACGGATCAATGATCGGCCACGTCGATAAACAACACTTACCCTCCTATGACGTGTACTGTGAGAAACGCCATTTCACGCCAGGCGAAGGCACATCCGTCCACCCGTTCAGAGGAATGACGTTGGGCATTAACGTCTGTGAAGACCTCTGGATTGACGACGGCCCGACAGACCTGCAAGCCAGCTTGGGAGCTGACTGGATCATCAATCTGTCTGCATCTCCTTTCTATCGAGGGAAGTCCGCCATTCGCCATCGCTTGGCAACACGCCGCACAAGAGAGAACAGCGTCGGCCTCATCTATGCCAACCTGGTGGGAGGGCAAGATGAAGTTATATTCGATGGAGGCAGCTTCGTCGTCGATTCCCGCGGCAAGCTGCTCTTCCAAGCGCCTAGCTTCGAGGAAGGTTTGTTTGTACTTGATCTTGAGGATGCCAAGACCCGTCATCCCAAAGCGTCGACAGACATCACAGAGGTTCGAAAAGCCATCGTACTCGGCATTCGAGACTATGTAAGGAAAAATGGCTTCGAGCAAGTCGTGATCGGCGTATCCGGCGGCATCGACTCTGCCGTTGTCGCCGCGTTAGCAACGGAGGCACTGGAACCAGATAACGTTCTGTGCATCTATATGCCATCTGAGTTCTCATCAAAAGATAGCCTGGAAGACGCCCGCGCTGTCTCAGAGAATCTGGGAGCTCAATTTCAAATCCTCGAGATCACAGACGCACATCAGTCCCTTCGAAACGCGCTTCCTGAGTCGCCCACGGGCCTTGTCGATGAGAATTTGCAGCCAAGGATCAGAGGCACACTGCTGATGGCGCTTGCCAATCAACACCACGGCCTCGTCCTTTGCCCTGGCAACAAGTCAGAAATTGCCATCGGCTATAACACGCTGTATGGAGATACCGTCGGTGCCCTGGCCCCCATCGCAGACCTATACAAGGGGCAGGTGTATGAGCTGGCCACATCGTACGGGGATCTCATTCCCGAGCGGATACGAACCAAGCCTCCGTCTGCCGAGTTGCGTCCCGATCAGCGTGACGACGACGACTTGCCGCCCTACGACGTGCTTGATCCTATGTTGGAGCAGATTCTAGAAGCCAATGCATCGGCACGTCAGCTACTCGAAGCTGGGTTTGATGCATCTGTTATTCATGATGTAATGGGACGAGTTGCGCGGAACGAGCACAAACGCAATCAGCTGCCGCCCGGACTCAAACTATCGCCCAAGGCGTTTGGCTGCGGACGACGAATGCCTCTGACCAACGGATATCGAGACTAAAAAGACAAAAGCGGCTTCGAATCGAAGCCGCTTTTGAGCTGGCATACCGGTCCTATTCGACCGCAATTTCAACTGGCTTTGCCTTCTCGACAATGGATTCTTTCATCGGTGCCGTGATTGTCAGGATCCCATCCTCGAACTTGGCCTTGATCTCATCCTTCTGGATCAGATCATCCGGGAGTGGGAAGCTGCGCTGGAACTGTCCGTAGCGTCGGCCAACTCGGAAATAGCTCTCTCGATCAATTTCCTCGTTTCGCTTGACTTCACCGCTAATGATCAGTTTGTCGTCCTCAAACTTGATCGCAATTTCCTCTTTCTTCACACCAGGAAGCTCAGTTTCGAAAAGCAGGGCCTGGTCCTTCTCATAGACATCTGTACGTCCAAAACTTGGGGATACGTCAATGCCGATTCGCTGGAAGTCGGAGAACGCCTCATCCACTAGCCGGGAAAGGTTGCTCTCGATCACAAAGGGGCCGCGTCGTACTGCTGGAAGTCTCCTAATCATCTTCGTACCTCCTATGGGTATATTCACTTAGCAGTCTCGTTATGTCTCTGCTAACTGGCAGTCTATCACGCTACCTGCTAATTGTCAAGAGCATCGTTAGATGATAGAATCGAAGCATGTTTCGCAAATTAGTCATCTTCCCGATTCGCGTGTATCAGCGCGTCCTGTCACCGCTGTTGCCCAATCGCTGCCGTTTCTACCCAACGTGTTCGCACTACGCAGTCGAAGCGATCGAGAAGCACGGAGTGATCAAGGGGTTGTGGCTCGC
>CAZKDW010000093.1:0-4544 GCA_964551625.1 uncultured Thermotogae bacterium
CGCCGCCGATAGAAGGGATGGCCTGCCTGCCTCCAATGAACAGGGGAGCCATGAATAGAGAGACCTTGTTAACCAAGCCGGCGTTCAAGAAGCTGGCGGCTGTCTCTCCCCCGCCCTCAATCAGAATGGAATCAAGTCCTTCCTCGGCAATCTTTGCTACCAATTGAGCGAGATCGAGGGATCCATCGATGAGGGGCAGACGCCATACCTCTGCTCCCGTTTTCCTTAAAGCAGTTTCGGAGTCTTCAGACATGGAGTGAGTGACAATGATCGGAGCATGATCGTTGCTCAACAATCGGGCTGAGAGCGGGATCCGACCAGTCGGGTCGAGCACGATGGGACGTGGATTGGGGCCATCGACATGGCGTACGTCGAGCATCGGATCATCCGCTGTGACAGTGCCCACGCCAACCAAAATGGCGGCGTACTTGCATCTCATCTTGTGTGCGCGCACGCGTGATTCTTCACCCGAGATCCACTTTGCGTCCCCAGTCTTGGTTGCGATGCGTCCGTCCAGGCTCATGGCGAGTTTCAGATGAACGAAGGGACGGTGCTGGGTCATGAATGTGAAGAAGACTTCGTTCTGTTGAAGTGCCTCGCTTTCCATCACGCTTTCAACAACGTCGATACCAGCGGCCTTCAGTATGGCCAATCCCTTGCCATCGACTGCTGGATTGGGATCTCGCGTAGCGACCACTACCTTGCGAATGCCAGCGACAATAATCCGATCTGTGCAAGGAGGCGTCTTCCCGTGGTGACAGCAAGGCTCCAGCGTGACATAGAGCGTGGCGCCATTGGCGGCGTCTCCTGCTTCGTCCAGGGCATGAACCTCGGCATGAGGCCCGCCGAATTGCCTATGCCAGCCTTCTCCCACGATCATCGATTCTGCGACAACGACGGCACCGACGAGTGGGTTCGGGTTCACTGCGCCCTCACCCTTAGCTGCCAGCTCCAGCGCTCGGGCCATGAAGTCGCGATCGTTCACGAGCAGGCCCTATGTAATTCCTGAATGGCGCCTGGTCGATCGCGTTCTCCGAAGATGGCCGAGCCAGCTATAGCGATATCGACGCCTGCCTTGGCCACCTCGCCGATTGTCGATGCATTGATCCCTCCATCAATAGCGACCTCAATGTCTCTCGTTCCGATGAGTTCCTTGAGTGTTCGCACGCGTGTCAGCGACTCCGGCATGAATGACTGTCCGCCAAAGCCTGGTTCCACGCTCATGACTAGAACCATCGATACGGCACCAAGATAGGGCTCAATGGTCTCAAGTTGCGTTCCCGGTTTGAGGGTGATTCCGCAGCGTGCACCCTGCGCGGTTATCGACTGAAGCAGAGCCGACGAATCGGTCTGCGTTTCGACATGAATGATGATGACATCATCCGGATGCGTTACGAACTGAGGAGCGTAGATCTCGGGCTGGTCAATCATCAGGTGGATGTCGAATGGGATGTGCAGCTTCTCGCGCAGCGCATTCACGACAGGCGGGCCGAATGTCAGATTAGGCACAAAGTGCCCGTCCATGACGTCCCAGTGGAAGCGATCGACAAGATGCTCAATGGACAGCGCTTCGTCGGCCAAGCGTGAGAAATCGGCTGAAAGAAGGGACGGCGATAGCTTCATCGCCGCCGCCTCGCTGATAGCATCATCAGAAGCTGAATGCCTGCCATCGCAGCGGCAGCTACGTAGGTCAGAGCTGCTGCAAACAAGACTTCCTTTACGCCGCCGATCTCCTCTTCATTGACAATGTGGTTCGCTCGTAGTGCTACAATCGCGCGTCGGCTGGCGTCGAATTCAACAGGAAGCGTAATCAGCGTGAATAAGACAGCAGCAGAAAAGGCGATAATGCCGAAGGTGATGAACGACGAGGCTTGAGTGAATATCCCCAGGAAGAACAATGGGAGCGCTAATTGGGAGCCAAATTTGGCGATCGGGACAATCGACGTTCTCAACGTCAGTGGGGCATAATTCTGCGAATGCTGAATGGCGTGCCCCGCTTCATGAGCAGCGATTCCGACGGCTGAAAGAGAGGAGGAGTCCGGCGCCGAGAGGCTAAGAATCTTCTTTGTAGGATCGTAGTGATCAGAAAGCGCGCGCTGGCTGGTCTCAATGTCAACGTCGCTGATCATGGCGTTTGCAAGGATGCGTTCAGCCGTCTGCTGTGCGGTGATCCGGTTCGAAGCGGACACAGTCGAGTATTTCGCATACGTTGATCGAACCTTCCATTGTGCATAACCGGCCAGGATGATGGCGGGAATCAGTAGCAAGAAACTTGATCCAAATAAGACAGTCATGTTGTCCGTCCCCCCTTTTGAGAACTAGCGATGAAGTATACGTGTGCTGAAAAAGTGCCACAATAGCTTCCTCTGGCGAATCAATAGAGCCATGAAGCTAGCACCGATCAGATCGGCGAGGAAGTCATAGACACTCGCATCGCGCGCGGGAATGAATGCTTGATGACATTCATCCGATCCGGCAAACGCCATTGTAAGAAGCCAAGCGATTAGAAGATTCCTGCCTGTCGCATGCCAAGCAAGCAGCATGAACAGCCCAAACTCAGCCAGATGCATCAGCTTATCAAAATGGGCGAATGGTAGATCCCCCAACGTGATTGGCTGATGCGATACATAGCCAATCGCGGCGGCATACAACACCAACAGTGCGATCCAGATCCATTGTTTCATAAGTATGGGTGAGAGAGCCGGTAAGCCGGATCTTGTCGTGAGGGAACATCTATCTATGCAGCCTACCCGAAGACATCAGGCGGGTCGCCTTCAAGCGTCTTCCTATTTGGCCTTGCTCCGGCTAGGGTTTACCAAGCCGCCTCAGTCACCTGAAGCGCTGGTGGTCTCTTACACCACCGTTTCAGCCTTGCCTGTTCGAATCGTACGAAGTCCGAAGACTTCGCGGATTCGCCATCGGCGGTCTGCTCTCTGTTGCACTTTCCCGAGGTCGCCCCCGCTGGGATTTCCCCAGTAGCCCACCCTTTGGAGTCCGGACTTTCCTCCAGCAACCTCTCAGTTGCCAGCGTTCCCTTAGCTCTCTCTTCGATATTGTACCCAGAGTTGGGGTGCGTGTGTCGCGAACACGGACAGGTGAAATGGAAACGAGTGTAAATCTACTCGACGTAGAGGATGCGCGAGCAGTGTTCGCATGCAACCAAGCCTAGGCTGCCGCGGACTCGCTCGATCGTGCTACCACTGAGCTTGAGCTTGCAGCCAGAACAGGTTGTGTGGTTGATGATGACGATTGGGTCGGCGAACTTGCGACGCAGTGACTTGTACTGTGAAATCAGAAATTCGGTCATTGATTCTGTCAGTGTCGTGCGCTTTGTTTGAAGCTCAGTGATGGCGTCTTCGACTTCTTGTAGATGTCCGTCGATCTCGGCAATGCCTGATGTAAGCTCGGTCTGACGTTCTGCTAATGCTGCTTCAGCATCGACGAGCAGTTCCTTGTCCTCTACGATGGTATCCATTATCTGAAGCGCTTCGTCTTCCATCTTGCCGATCCGCTTCTTCTCGGAGATGATTTTTGCGCGCAAATCCTCCATCTCCTTGAAGCTGATGATGGCTGTGTCCAGGCGATGCTGGTAGTTGCGTATGTTAGCGTCGAGTTCATCAACCGTCAGGTTCTGCATCAAGCTGTTATGCTCGATCTGCCTGAGAGCTTCCTTCTGATCAGCGAACGCCTGATTGGCTTCGACAATCTTGTTCTCGCTACGCGAACGGTCTCGTTGCAGACGTTTGATGCGTTCAGAGGCTTCGGTGATCTGTTGGTCGATGCTCTGAAGCTCTAGAAGCTGCGTAATTTCGTTGGACAAGGTTCCTCTTTCAGTTTAGAACGACTATACGGGCCGCCTTCTCGTGGATCAAGCCGGAATGCCCATACACCCATTCGTCCATCTGGCCCGATCGGGGCAGACTACATCATGGGTAAATTCATTCCCTGGGCTAGCGGGCCTAGTTTCTCCTGAGACAGCGCCTGTGCCTTCTGCTGCGCTTCTTGCACTGCAGCAATGAGGAGATCTGTCAACATATCGATGTCCTCGGGATCGACGACTTCTTTCTCAATCACCAGCCCGATAAGCTCGCCTTGCCCAGTCACAGTTGCAGTGACCATGCCGCCACCTGCAGCAGCCTCCACCTTCATCTCAGCGATCTCTGCTTGCGCCTTGGCGAGATCCTCTTGAAGCTTCTTGGCCTGCTTCATGATGTTGCCCATGCCACCTAGGTTTTTCACCAGTCCTCCTTAACGATCTTTCCATCAACAGCCTCGCATACCATGCGAGCCTTTTCCATCAATAATTCGTGAGGAAGCGGCTTTCGTGATACCGAATCGTCTGTCGTGATATCTACATGAACGCCGTCTCCAAAATGCCTGCGCACAGCGCCGGCGAGATACGGCAGATTGTCCCGCATCTCTAAGCTGTCCTTGTGGAACGAATGCTCGGGATGGAACGAAATCAGGAGCTTGTCGCCTTCCTTTGAGGGTGATCCTTCAATAAGAAACGCGGCAATTGCAATTCGATCCTGCTGAATTTCCTG
>CAZKDW010000093.1:4644-5770 GCA_964551625.1 uncultured Thermotogae bacterium
GATAGTGACTCCATCAACGCGAGCACGCCAATTTCAAGGCGAATTCTTCGATCCAAGGACCGGAATAGATCGGCCTTCGTGTCGAGAAGACGGCGCGAAATACGAATGTCCATTGCCGTCGTGGGCGATGGCTGCTTGAGTCGATCACGCAGCATGGTGATCACATCCGATAAGAAGATCTCCAGATCCTTTCCTCGTTCAACAAGCGTATCGATGATCTCCATGACAACGGCTTGATCACCGGCCTGTATTGCCTGCAAGAAACCCTCATGTACGGTGTGGTCGGCCAAGCCCAACATATCGAGCACCGCGTCAACCGTGATCGTGCTACCGCCGTAGCTGGCCACTTGCTCTAGCATGACCAAGGCATCTCGCATGCCGCCATTGGCACGATGCGCAATCAGAGACAGCGCTTCGCCAGAGATCTCGACTTCGAGTGACTTCGCCACAACAGCCAAGTGATCGGCGATCGGCTGTGGCGAAATGCGTCTGAAGTCGAAGGCCTGACAGCGAGAGATGATCGTGCGTGGAACCTTGTGTGGCTCCGTCGTGGCAAACATGAACATGGCATGTGGCGGAGGTTCCTCTAACGTCTTAAGTAAGGCGTTAAACGCCTCATTGGTGAGCATGTGTACTTCATCGATGATATAGACCTTGCGTTTCAGGTCTGTTGGGGCGAAGTTGACCTCGTCCCGCAGCTGGCGAATGTGATCGATTCCGCGATTGGAGGCGCCGTCAATTTCGACGACATCGAGGGATCGGTTGGCCATGATGGTTTTGCAATTGGCACATTGATTGCATGGCTCTCCGTTGGACGAATCAAGGCAATTCACTGCGCGTGCGAGAATGCGAGCGATGGACGTCTTTCCGATTCCACGTTCTCCAGAGAAGAGGTAGGCATGTGCAACCTCTTGAGATAAAACCGCATTTCGGAGTGTTTGGACGATGGTTTCTTGGCCGACGATTTCGGAAAACGTCTGGGACCGCCACTGCCGATAAAGGGAGAGTCTCGTAGTTTCTTCAGTCACAGTGACATCCTTTCCTGGTCGGGGAGACTGGATTCGAACCAGCGGCCTCCTGCTCCCAAAGCAGGCGCGCTACCAAGCTGCGCCACTCCCCGAGGTGA
>CAZKDW010000094.1:0-5749 GCA_964551625.1 uncultured Thermotogae bacterium
GGAACAGCCTACGCCCTCACCCTTGCAAATGGTGGACTAAAGATCACTGTCAATGCTGAAGCGCTGGTCGGACCGACCATCAACAGCATTATCGACGGAACCATCGAAATCGAGCTCTAATCAAGCACGCGGCGGGCGGGGCAGAGCCACTGCCCCGCCCACACACCAAATCGGAGGCTCTACGTGAATCTGTCTGCTCAACCTAAAGTCGAGAAGCTAGAAGCAGTCGGGATTGTGAAACAATTTCCTGGCGTTCTAGCAAACGATCATGTCGACTTTGATGTTTCTGCTGGAGAGATTCATACGCTTCTCGGCGAGAACGGAGCAGGAAAGAGTACGTTGATGAAGGTCCTCTATGGCATGTATCAGCCAGATGGTGGGCAGATTCTTGTCAATGGCGAACCTGTCCGTTTCCGTTCCCCACTCCATGCTATTGAGCGCGGCATTGGAATGGTTCACCAGCATTTCATGCTCGTCCCCACCTTCACAGTGGCCGAGAACATTGCATTGGGACTTCCCTCTTCTCGACGAGCAGTTCTCGATCTGGATCGCGTATCCAAGCGTTTATTGGAAGTAGCCGATCTGTATGGCCTGCATGTAGATCCATCAGCCAAGGTCTGGCAGCTCTCTGTGGGAGAGCAACAGCGTGTAGAGATTCTGAAGGTTCTTTATCGTGGTGCGTCATTGCTGATCCTCGACGAGCCCACAGCCGTTCTCACACCACAAGAAGTCGACGATCTCTTCGTCTCTCTTCGAAAGATGGTGGCAGAAGGGCATGCCATTGTCTTCATCAGCCACAAGCTACACGAGGTCCTTTCCTTAAGCAATCGAGTGACCGTTCTTCGGCTAGGACGTGTGGTTGACACGGTGCCCACGGCTGATGCGACCAAAGAAGGACTCGCGCGTTTGATGGTTGGCCGCGATGTGCTGCTCCGTGTCAATCGCCCCGACGTTGAGCGAGGCGACGTACGGCTGACATTGCGCGGCGTCAAGGCAACCGGCAACAACGGCCTACCCGCCTTAAAGGGAGTCGATCTGGACGTCTGCGGCGGCGAGATTCTCGGCCTAGCCGGCGTATCTGGAAATGGTCAGAAGGAACTTGCTGAAGTTGTCGCCGGAATACGCAGCGCGACGAAGGGTCGCGTGACGTTTGATGGCACTGATGTCACCGGACAACCTCCTGCGCAACTACTCGAACGCGGCCTCTCCTACATCCCTGAGGAGCGCATGATTGACGGCGTTGTGCGCGATTTCTCTGTCGAAGAAAACCTGATCCTAAAAGATCATCATCGGAAACCCTACTCCAAAGGCTTGTTTATGGATTTCAAGAGGATCGCAAGTGAGACCGAACAGCTCATCAAGGATTTTGACATCCGTACGCCATCGCGAAATACACTGTTGAAAAGCCTTTCAGGCGGAAACATTCAGAAGACCATCCTCGCCCGCGAATTGTCACGCAGTCCGGCGATCGCCATTGCTGCACAGCCAACACGGGGTCTGGATGTTAGTGCAACCGAGTATGTCCATCGCCGATTAATGGAGCAACGCTCGCAAGGCACAGCCACGCTTCTCATTTCCGAAGATCTAGACGAGATCCTCAACCTCTCTGACCGCATCGCCGTCATCTACGAAGGGCAGATCATGGGCGTCGCCAATCGCGATGACGTAACCGTCGAACAACTCGGCCTCATGATGGCCGGCGTTCGCCCGGAATCGAACGACGAGGACGAACCCAGCCCCTGTCCCGTTGACGATGGGAATCCGAACGCCTAGTCAATTCCTGGATTGTGACACCGCATAAGTTGCTGCGCCCCAAAGCTCCCCATCGCCATGACAACCCTGGCTAGGCACAGCTCGCATTCTCCGAGGATTCCAACGCGCCACGGTAGGACGAAGCCCCACTCCCATGCTACCATAAGATCAGCAGAACCAAGGAGGATGGTTATGGCAGGAAGATGTTGCTCGGCATCCCACGCGCCCGGAATGGCGTTTCGTGGGCAAATCGCACTGCAAGTTCGGAATCTGGGTCTTGAACCTGGTGATACGGTGATGCTACATGCATCTGTCGGGGCCATCGGCTGGATCGCCGGCGGTCCCAGCGAGGTTCTCCGCAGCGTCTTGGACACCATCGGTCCTGATGGAACTCTGATGATGTACGTTGGGTGGGATGGTTCACCCTACGATGTCCTCGTTGACGCCCCCGAAGTACCGCCAGCCATGCTCCAGCTGTGGCCAGCCTATGACCCAGCCACATCGCGTGCTGTACCTGCGTGGAGTATCTTGGCCGAATGCCTGAGAACGTGGCCCGGAGCCAAGCGTAGCGAACATCCTGATAGCTCATTCGCCGCCGTCGGACGCCATGCCGATGAACTCACGCAAGCTCATCCCCTCAACTATGGAATGGGTGAGGGATCTCCGTTGGCCAAGCTCTGCGAACGCAAAGGCAAGGTGCTGCTGCTTGGCGCACCGCTATCAAGTCTCACGCTACTTCACCATGCCGAACATCTAGCGAATGTTCCAGACAAGAAGATTGTTCGCTACAAGGCCCCCATCCTTCGCAACGGCGAGAAGGAATGGATCGATATTGAGGAGTTCGACACCCACAGCTGTCTGCCATGGCGTGGAGCCGTCGATCTGTTCGAAACGATCGCTCAGCAGCACATTCAAGAAGGTCATGGCGCCATCGCACACGTGGGCGCCGCCGTAAGTTACTTGTTCGATGCACAGACTCTAACTCGTTTTGCCACCGATTGGATCGAAGAACACTTCCAAACACCACAGCCAGCAGTCGGCGAGATTCACGTACGCGCCGCCGATGATCGTGATCATCGCGAGATCGCACACTTGCATGCAGCCATGGAAGAGGAACGAACAGGCATGCCCGTTTCCGCATCACGTCTCACAGCACAGGTCGACGAATCGCTCGAGGATCGGAACCGAAAGGTCTTCGTCGCTGAGGTGCCGGGCAAGCTCGTCGGCATGATCGTCGCACACGGAGAGTCTGGACAGCCTGGTGTGTTAGAGCATGCGTTCGTCGACCCTGGCTATCGGCGTCAGGGGATTCTGCGCGAACTGGAGATCGAAGCCAGCACAACCCTGCTTGAGCGAGGTTGCTCATCGATCGAATTCGACCTCGCACCTGACAACCACGCTGCACGCGAGGCAGGGATGGCGCTTGGATACACGCCAACTCAGGAGTCTTGGGAGCGACCACTCTAGTCTTCAATCTTCATTGCGTTATCTTCACTAGGAGGCTACTGAACCAAGACCCTCGTGGACGGCCACCCATGAATGAATGGAGCGGCCAATTGCGAGCCTGCCTGCTCGAATCGAGGAGAAGAGTGTCTATGCCGAAGACGACCATCAACGCAGCGCAACATGGCGTGTGCTCTGTGCCTCCTGTAGAGTGCTCGACCCCGGTGGAGACTCAAAACGGTTGGCCGTCGATCGCTGGAATCGAGAGCCAGAAGCCATACGAATCGTATTCGATCAGTTCTCGCGAGAGTCAACCTCATCCTGAATTGCCAGGCCCATGAAGTCTGTCTGCCGCAATTACACGATCGCCAAGCGTTGTTGAGTCCAGAATACCAACAAGGGAAGACCTGCCCCCCCCCCGAAACCTGAAGGCCGACACTGAGAAAGAAAGCCAGGTGCGCTTGAAAGCCGCGAGCCCGGCCGACATGAACCAAATTGGAAAAGCGGACGCTCGACTCCAATGAGAGCTCACGTCTTCCGGACCGCATTGCCGGGATGCCCCCTACCCTGATACACTTTCTATTCTATGACAAACCTGAAGAAACAACCCAGAGGACGAACTGCTGGACGATTGGCGGCAATTGGGATCGCCTTGGCCCTCGGAATTCTTTTCGTAATGGTATCAATTCCTGGCTGTCAAAGAACTTCGAACGTCGCCTCCTTCTCCGACCCAGCTCCAGAGACCGTCGTTGCTGATGAGACAGCTGAGCTGGCTGAAGAAAGCGACATCGTTAGTGTCCCTGATTCGACACCAGAAACAGCCGCTGTTGACAAGACAGAAGAACCGATTGTGGAAGCCGACGTTGCTCCATCCACTGAGCCAGCCGCAGAGACAGTTGCAGGTGATGAACTCGAAGAATTGGTTGAGGAAGTTCAAGCGGGCGCGTTTGCCGATCCAGAACTTGAGAGAATCATCCGTCAGGCAGTCAACAGGCCGACCGAAGAACTTCGCGAGTCTGATTTGCTTGAGCTAACGGAACTCGATGCCACGGGCAGCGGAATCGTCAGTCTCGAAGGGATTCAATACTGCACAAACCTTACGGTTCTGTGGTTGTACGACAACAAGATTACCGACATTCATCCGCTCTCGAAGTTGACCAACCTTGAATCGCTCGGTCTGGGTGGGAATGTGATCGTCAATATCGGGGCGCTGTCAGGTTTGACCAACCTCACGGGGATCGACCTGGGAGACAACAGTATCATTGATATTGGTGCGCTTTCGGGCTTGACCAACTTAACATATATCGCGATGGCCAGCAATCGGATCGTCGATATTGCAGCGCTATCCAACTTGGAGGACCTCAGAGCACTCGATCTGCCTGCCAATAGTATCGCTGACATCAGCGCTCTCTCGGGTTTGACCCATCTTGAGTATCTCTCGCTGGGCAGTAATCTAATCATCGACATCCGTGCGATCTCAGGTTTGGTCAATCTCACAATGCTCGAACTGACGCACAATCGGATTGTCGATATAGTGGCTCTGTCTGGCTTGACTAAACTTCTGGATCTTCGGCTCTCGAACAATCAGATCGTCGACATCAGCCCCCTCTCAGGTTTAACCAACCTCACAGCGCTCAATCTAACCAGCAATGAAATCGTTGATGTCAACGGTCTCTCAGGCTTGATCAACCTCACTTCGATTGAGCTGTCCGGCAATGGTATTGGCGATATCCTTCCTCTCTCAAACTTGACCAAGCTCGAGGGACTCTGGCTATCAGCGAACTCAATCATCGACATCAGCCCGCTCTCAGGTCTGACCGATCTCAGTCTTCTTTCATTGGGCAACAACCAGATTGTCGATATCAGTGCACTCGCAGGTTTGGTAGATCTCGTTGAGCTCGATCTGAACGAGAACATGATTGTCGATATCCGTTCCCTATCAGGCTTGACGCACCTTAACTCACTTGGGTTGACTCACAACCAGATCCTCAACCTTAGGCCGCTTATACTCAACAGAGGGATCAGCAAGGGGGATGACGTGGCCCTAGATCACAATTTGCTGAACATTCAACCCGACTCCCCACATATGATGGACATAGCAGCACTTCAGGACCGAGGAGTTAACGTATCTCACAAGGAAGATTGCGAGACCTGTGGGTATTAGCGCATTGCCTTCCGCACTATGGTGAGAACACCTCTGGGGGCTTTCGCAACAGAGCTGACGTGATCTTGAAGCGAACACGCCTTCGCTTTGGGAGCAGGCTTAGAACTGCACTGCCTGGATTCTGGTGGGAGAACTCCCTGATGAAGGATCTCGGTGCAGTGACGTCAGCCATTCTAACTGTGCAATTCCCGGACTGAGGTTGCGAAGCCGCACATCAGGGGGCACCCGAAATCGTAGCTGCTTGAGCCCACGTTCTGCAATCGTGCTACTTCGCACCAAACGGGATCTCGACCTTGCCGAAAACACCATCGTAGCCAGGCTCAATTGTAATGTCTCCTGATCGCATCTTGGCAATACCTTCCAATACACGCTCGGGTGTTCCTGGCACGA
>CAZKDW010000095.1:0-5596 GCA_964551625.1 uncultured Thermotogae bacterium
TCGTAGAATCGCTGGCCGACGCAACAACCGAGGGACATTTCTACTATCCTCAAGAGTTTTGGGAAATTGTATCACTTGACGTTGATATTCCACCCTATGGGTGCGGGTTCTCGTTCTCAGTAGACACCTTCTTTAGCAGTCAGACTGGATTGTTATTCGACTGGGCACAAAGCACGATGGGCGTCACTCTAGCGTTAGGAAGCTCAGTTGAGGCGTCAAGCAGCATCACTGTGGGCACAACGGGATTCACTGAGTGGACGTTAGCTGTTCGGGTATCCTGGTAAGCAACTCGAAGGCGACAAGGTGCTTTGCTCCTCGCTAACACGAGCCCCGCAGATCCAACCATTCATCTGTCAGCTCGATGTGGCGCATGCTTCCACTCCTTGCTAATCAGATCGTTCTCTGCGGGAGATACCCCGTTCACAGAGAATACCGTTTCCCGGCGCGCTCGAAGACCGCTGCACCCATTGAGGCAAGCTCGTCCATCGCTCGTTGTTTGGTTTTTCAGTTACAGCTGGTCTAGACTCGATGATGGTGTGGCGCAGCCGCTGCTCGCCATCGGCTGGAGATTCGCTAGGAGGAATAATCATGGCAAAGAAATCGAATGGTGCACGTTCGCTCATTCTCAGCATCGCGCTTATAGCCGTCGCCTTCATTGGTTACTTGTCTGTCATCAATAATGGACTGACAAGAGACATCGCTGAGTTGCGCGAGCAAGTCGCTGCATTGACGGCTCAAATGAATGAACAGCAAGGACAAACAGAACCGGCAATCGATGAGGCAGATCCTGCACAATCGACGCTGGATGTCGTGTTGGCTCGTGGTGTACTGATTGCCGGTGTCAATGCAGCGCTGCCCGGATTCGGCGTTCTCGATACAGCAACCGGTGACTTCACAGGCTTTGACGTCGACTACGCACGCGCCATTGCCGCTGCATTGGGCGTTGAGATCGAATTCATTCCGCTGACTGCTGGCGAACGCTTCACAGCTCTGCAGACGCGTCAGATCGATGTGCTGTCGCGGAACACGACGTGGACACTCACGCGCGATTCGCAAGACGTGGCAGCCGATTTTGGCCCGACAACATTCTATGACGGCCAGGGATTCATCGTCCGCGCAGCCGATGGCATTACGTCTCTCCTCGACATGGATGGAGCGACCATTTGCGTCACATCAGGCACAACCACTGAAGCCAATCTTGCTGATGTCTTCCGCCAGAATGGGCTTGAACTCAACACTCAAGTCTTCAGTGAGACAGAAGCGTCGTTCGGTGCCTACGAAGCAGGAGCCTGTGACTGCTATACAAGTGACAAGTCTCAACTTGCCTCTCTTCGCGCATCCGCAAGCGCCCCAGAAGATCACATCATCCTGCCTGACACGATCTCCAAGGAGCCTCTCGGCCCGCTGACGCGGCATGGCGACAACGAGTGGTCGGACATCGTTCGCTGGGTTGTCTATGCTACGTTCTTCGCCGAGGAGCATGGCATCACACAAGCCAACGTTCGAACCTTTGAGAGCGAGAATCCGGAGATTCGCCGATTTCTCGGGCTGGAGGCTGGCCTTGGGGCAAAGCTTGGCTTGGCTGAGAATTGGGCAGTCGAAGTTATCGCGGCAGTCGGCAACTACGGCGAAATCTATGACCGTCATTTGGGCTCCAACGGTCTCGGCATTCCCAGACCTGGTTCGCTCAACGCACTCTGGATTGACGGCGGTCTGATTTACGCTCCTGCCTGGCGATAGAGACGCATTTGATTGGAACACATGTGGGCACGGTCTTCCACAGCTGAGGGCCGTGTCCTGATTTATAGGGGGAGACTCTCACTCAGTGACTGACCAGCAGAGGCAGCAATCCTCAATTCCTTTTTGGCGTGACATTCGCATACTGCGCATTGTTGCTCAGGTGTTGTTCGTCGCAGCGATCGGAGCCAGCATCTGGTGGCTTGTCAGCAATCTGCGCTCCAATCTGGCGAGCTCGGGGCTCAATCTTCAGTTTCGCTTCCTAAGCGAAACTGCTGGGTTTCCCATCTCTGAGGGAATCACCTACGATCCCACGCGCAGCAATGCCTATGCGTTCTGGGTTGGCATCGTAAATACAGTCCGCATTGCAGGGATCGGCATCATTCTAGCCACATCCATCGGCATGGTTGTCGGGATATCTCGACTGTCGACCAACTGGCTCATCCGCCACCTGGCTGCCCTGTATGTAGAGACAATTCGCAATATACCTCTACTGGTTCAGCTCTTCTTTTGGTACTTCGCCGTCATTCTCACAGCGCTTCCCCTGGTCACCGACAGCCTGAGACTGCCAGGATCAATCTACCTCAGTCGCCGTGGTCTGTACATGCCTTGGCCTGTGGCGACAGACTCATTCCGTCTTTGGAGCTGGTTCCTGATCACAGGCGCTACGCTGGGGCTTGCAACCTATATCACTCGTCGTCAGCAATTGCGGCGCGCTGACCGACCTGGCATGCCTGTGCTTTGGGGTCTTGGGGTGTGGATCGTGCTTGCATTCATTGGGTGGTTGATCGTTCCCGGAAGCCCACTGCTCTTCGACATCCCGATTCTAGAACGATTCAATTTCGTTGGCGGATTGTCACTCTCCGCTTCATTCCTAGCCCTGCTCATCGCGCTATCGACATACACGGGCGCATTCATCGCAGAAATCGTTCGCGCTGGCATCCAGGCGGTAAACAAAGGTCAAACGGAGGCAGCCCATGCCTTAGCGCTCCCCAAGATGCTCACCCTGCGCCTAGTCGTCCTACCACAGGCCATGCGAGTGATCATCCCGCCCTTGGGAAGCCAATACCTCAATCTGATCAAGAACTCCAGTCTGGCCATCCTCATCGGCTATTACGACCTCATGAATGTCGCGACCACCATCTTCAATCAGACCGGTCGCGCTGTCGAAATGATCTTATTGATCATGGCAAGCTATCTAACGATGAGCCTGCTGACCTCCGGACTGATCAATCTCTACAACCGACGAATGAAACTGGTGGAACGCTGATGAAGGCCAATCCTCGGCAAATGAACACTATAGGAGCGCCAACCAGGAAGATCCCTATCATCCGGTGGCTTCACCAGAATCTTTTCAATTCTTGGTTCAACGCTATCTTGACTCTTGTCGCCATAAGCGTGATCGCCGCGATCGCCTTCGGACTGGGTCGCTGGGCTCTAACGACAGCACGATGGGAAGTCATTCCCGCGAACCTAAAGGTTCTGCTTGTGGGAACCTATCCAGCAGACCAGCTGTGGCGTGTATGGACAATCCTCATCTTGGTTGGCTTGCTCACAGGCTTCAGTGGAGGTCGCCGTGCGGGACTGATGGGGCGCATCGGCCTGATTGCGGTGGGTATGGCCACACTACTGGGGGTTCTGTCCTTTCCTCTCATCACACGCTTGTGGATTCTCGGCGTTGCAGCCGCCGCTGGAGCAGGACTCGGATTGGGCCGCCTGCTGAGAACCTTCAAGAGCGTGTGGATCCGCCGAACGGAACTCTTGCTTTGGCTTATCTCCCTACCGATCAGCATCCTTCTGCTCAATGGCATCGGAGGCGGATTACCCGTCATCGAGGGGCGGACGCAATGGGGATTCCTTCTCAATCTTCTGGGTGCCATAGCCGGCATAGCACTGTCATTGCCGATCGGCATCCTATTGGCCCTTGGTCGCCGCAGCAAGCTTCCTGCTGTACGCTGGGGTTGCACAGCCTACATCGAGATCATCCGAGGCGTGCCGCTCATCAGCCTTCTGTTTATGGCCAGCATCATGCTCCAGCTTCTATTGCCCGATCATATCCGCCCTGATCTACTCACACGCGCTATGGTGACCATCATCGCATTCTCATCCGCCTACATGGCTGAGAACGTTCGAGGGGGACTTCAGGCGATTCCCCAAGGTCAAACTGAGGCAGCCTATGCGCTCGGACTAGGGAAAGCGTTGTCAACTATTCTCATCATTCTGCCCCAAGCATTGCGCGCCGTCATTCCTGCCATCGTGGGGCAGTTCATTGCCCTGTTTAAGGACACAACGTTGTTCGGATTCATTGCCATCCTTGAGCTACTCAGCCTGTCGCGCAGTGTTGTGGGGAATCTGGAGTGGCGCGGCACAATTTTCGAGTTATATGTTTTCATTGGGGTCCTATTCTGGGCGCTCTGCTACTCAATATCGGCAATCGGAAAGCACTTTGAGCGAAAACTCGGCAGAGACAGGCAGTAAGAAGGAGGAGTCGGATGTCAGAAACTCGCAAAGACATGATTATCTGCCAGGATGTGCACAAGTGGTATGGAGATTTCCACGCGCTTCGCGGAATTACTCTGACGGTCACTCACGGCGAAGTCGTCGTCATCTGCGGCCCCTCTGGCTCCGGCAAGTCGACGTTCATTCGTACAATCAACCGATTGGAGGAACATCAGCGCGGCTTCATCTGTGTCGATGGCATCGAGCTAACGCATGACTTACGCAATATTGAAGCCGTACGCCGCGAAGTGGGGATGGTGTTCCAGCAGTTCAACCTGTTCCCTCATCTCACCGTCCTGCAGAACATCACTTTGGCCCCCATCTGGGTGCTAAAGATGAAGAAGACGGCTGCGCATTGTGCAGCAATGCAGTTGCTTGAACGCGTCGGCATTCCAGAGCAGGCTGATAAATATCCGGGCCAGCTCTCAGGCGGGCAGCAACAGCGCGTGGTCATTGCCCGAGCCCTGGCCATGTCCCCGAAGGTCATGCTGTTCGACGAGCCAACATCTGCGCTAGACCCTGAGATGATTGCGGAAGTTCTTGATGCAATGAAGGAACTCGCTCGTAGTGGCATGACAATGATCGTCGTCACTCACGAAATGGGATTCGCGCGCGAAGTGGCAGATAGGATCGCCTTCTTTGACGAAGGCGAGTTGATTGAGATTAATACACCCAGTGCGTTTTTTGAGAATCCGAAGCATGACCGCACGAAGCTCTTCTTGTCGCAAATCCTGCAACATTGATTACTGGGGCATATCACGGAGGAAATTGCTTGGATCATGCGAAGGTCTCGGGCTGGCGCGGGCCATGATTCAATCGAAAAAGCACGCTGTTCTCCAGCCGCTGATCGGGTTTTCTTGAGGTAGAGACAGCGAGTGGTTACTTCTGGTGGAGGCGAGCGGATTCGAACCGCCAACCTCTGCGTTGCGAACGCAGCGCTCTCCCGATTAGAGCTACGCCCCCAAAAATAAAAAATCTCTAGCGGCGCAGGGACTCGAACCCCGAACCTCACGGATATGAGCCGTGCGCTCTAACCAGTTGAGCTACGCCGCCCTACTTTAAGCTGGTTGCGGGGGCCGGATTCGAACCGACAACCTCCGGGTTATGAGCCCGACGAGCTTCCAGATTGCTCCACCCCGCGATGTCTTCTGCCGGGAGCGGGACTCGAACCCGCACGAAGTTTACCTCCAAAGGATTTTAAGTCCCTTGCGTCTGCCAATTCCGCCACCCCGGCGTATTTGTCAACTTCCCGACGATTATTGTTACATTAACCGCTCTAAGCTTCTGGAGCGGGAAAGGAGATTCGAACTCCCGACCTCTGCCTTGGCAAGGCAGCGCTCTACCGCTGAGCTATTCCCGC
>CAZKDW010000096.1:0-5558 GCA_964551625.1 uncultured Thermotogae bacterium
TCTGGAGATGATGACGGTTCATCAGCTGACGCCTGAGCTTGCCGACAAGATTCGTTTGGCTCGACGTGTGTTGTTTGTTGATGCAAGTCTTGACAGCGACACGGTTTGTCTTGGTCAAGTCGAACCGTCTATGCATCGAGGTGTTGGACACAGCTGCTCGCCTGGTGCGTTGCTGGGCTGGACGAAATTTGCCTATGCCGAATCGCCAGAGGCTTGGGTGCTCAGCATTCCAAGTTCGTCGTTTGAGTTTGGCAGTGAGCTGAGCGAGCGCACAGAGTCGATGATGCCTGAGGCGATGCAGCGAATCGAAACCTGGCTGAATGGTAGTCCAGAGCCAGTGCTCATGATGAATGAGGAGGAAGCGTGAAGGAACTGCTAATGCGGTATCCGGCGACCACGGAATACATGCTTGATATGTTGCATGATCTCCAGGACGCCGAACCGAAGAACTACTTGAAGCGGGAAGCGCTTCAGGCGGTGGCCGAGTATGTGTCGGTTCCGCTGTCAGAAGTCGTGAGTACGGCAACGTTTTACACGATGTATAGCCTCAAACCGCGAGGCCACCACATCATCCGTTTGTGCGAATCCCCGCCCTGCCAATTGGTAGGAGCCGAGTCGATGCTTGACATCCTGTCGACGCATTTGGGGGTTAAGGTTGGCGAAACGACGGCTGACGGTGCGTTCACTGTAGAGACGGCGAGTTGCCTGGGTGTGTGCGGTGTAGCCCCAGCCATGATGATCGATACCGAACTGTACGGGAATCTGACCAAGGAGCGAATCGTGAGTGCGATCGAGTCTGTAAGGAGGAGCGATGTCTAACAACAAGCCCCTCATTGTGCTCGCGAACAGCGGTCTGATTGATCCGAATAGTCTAGAACAGGCAATCGGCGTCGGCGCCTACTCCGCGATGGCCAAGATCGTCGAAGAGGCGATTGCGCCTAGCGACGTGATTGGTATCGTGAAGGCTTCGGGCCTACGTGGCCGAGGTGGAGCCGGATTCCCGACAGGTCTCAAATGGTCGTTCACAGCCAAGGATGAACAGGTCTACATCATCTGCAACGCCGACGAAGGCGAGCCGGGGACGTTCAAGGATCGCTTGATCTTAGAAGGCGACCCGCATCGGCTGATCGAAGGCATGATGATCGCTGGGTATGCAGTGAATGCGACCAAGGGATACGTTTATGTGCGCGGCGAATACACGCTGTCCATCGAGCGGATGCAAACGGCTATCAATGCAGCGCGCGAAGTCGGGCTGCTTGGCGAGAATATCTTCGAATCTGATTTCTCGTTCGATATTGAGATCAAGAAGGGAGCCGGTGCCTACGTATGCGGCGAAGAAACGTCGCTCATCGAATCCATCGAAGGCAAACGTGGTTACCCGAGACTCAAGCCGCCCTATCCGGGTGCCGTTGGTCTATGGTCCAAGCCGACAGTCGTCAACAACGTAGAGACGTTGGCCAATGTACCTCCGATCATCGTCAATGGCCCCGAGTGGTTCCGCTCTTATGGCACAGAGAAGTGCCCGGGAACCAAAGTCTTCACCATTCTTGGCCACGTTGAGAAGCCGGGCCTGGTCGAAGCCGAAATGGGAACCAGCCTTCAGACGATCATCGATGTCCATGGCGGTGGCGTGAAGGACGGCAAGGCATTCAAGGGTGCCTTGGTCGGGGGCGCTGCTGGTGCCTTCGTCTGTCCCGATTGTCTGGACAAGCCGATGGACTTCGATGGTCTGCAAGAATTGTCTGCTGTACTTGGCTCTGGCGCTGTTCTTGTGTTCAACGAAGATGCGTCAATCGTCGAGATGCTGGATGGCATTCTCGCCTTCTTCAAGCACGAATCCTGTGGCCAGTGTGCGCCGTGTCGCGGCGGAACGCAGGCATTGAAGACGATCATGGAGCGCATTCGGGACGGGCATGGAGTAGCCGGTGACCTCGACAAGATGGTTGAAGTCGCTACGTCCATGCAGGCAACGTCGCTGTGTCCGCTGGGACAATCGGTGATTCTTCCGATTACCAGTGCGCTGCAGCACTTCCGCCCAGAATTCGAGGCTCTGATTAGCTAATTGCAAGAACGTTCAAGATATCTGATGCGGCGGCTCTATACGAGTCGCCGCATTTCTTTTGACCAACCCTCCACCATGAAGCGCATGAAGCTCCTGAAGGAAAAACTGCCAAGTGCTTGGACAGTAAAGAGTCGAACCCTGTCTCTGCCTCATGCCCCTTCATGGTGAAGGTGCGTGATTGGCTGATGGATCAGATCAGAGGACCCGACCTAGGCGCCAGCCAAGCCAGGCTGCGAATAATCCCAATCCCACATTGAGTAGGACAGTCAATCCGGCAAAGGCAAAACGTTCAGCTTGCCAAAGCGAGATCGTTTGCTGGGTGAATGTGGATAACGTGGTGAACCCGCCCAATAGGCCGACAGCCACGAAAGCGCGCGTCTCCCGTGAAATCTCGAGACGAGTCCCGCTAACTGTGAGGAACAGGCCGAGCAAGAAGCTGCCGAGCACGTTCACGAGCAACGTTGCCCAAGGGAATGCTGGCAGGAAGGGAATGCGAGAAAGCAGATATCGAAGAACGCTTCCGATAGCTCCACCAGCTGCAACGGCAAGGATTGTTGTCATGGCTTGATTCTCCTTGGAACTGTGAGAGGCGATTCTACGCGGTCTTGACATTCGTCACCATGACTTTTCTTGATCCCCGTTCCAAGCATCAGTACAAAGAGAGAGGCCCAAGGCACTTACAGGAGGCGCGATGGCTAGAAATATCCAATGGCAACCTTCCAGGACGCTAACAGAATTTCGGTTGCTCCCCGGATTGACGACATCGTCAACATCCATGGAGACAATATCCTTGACCACTCCTCTGGTTCGGCTGCCGAACGGAGATGGCGTTATTAATCTGCAAACGCCCGTTCTTGCGGCTGCCATGCAGGCCGTTTCAGGCTCTGATATGGCCATTGGATTGGCCAAGCTTGGCGGAGCGGCCATGATCTTCTGTTCTCAATCCATCGAATCGCAAGCATCCATGGTTGCGAGGATCAAGTCATACAAGGCGGGATTTGTCGAGCCACAGACGATCTCTCCAGATACGACGATTCGCGAAGTCGAAGTACTACGTAGGCAGGCTGGATTCTCGACGTTCCCAGTTGTGGATGATGAGGGTCGATTGCTCGGATTGATTACACGCCGTGATTACTCGGCGTTGGCCCATGGTGATCAAGTGGCAGCTGCGCGTATGGTTCCACGTGAGCAGTTGGATGTCGGTGTGGATGTAACGGACTTGGAACAGGCAAATGCCCTGCTGATCAACGGACATCGCGCCGTGCTTCCCATTGTGGATGCACGCGATCGGCTGCTGACCCTCGTCTTTCGCAAAGATATCGAGGATCACCTGGATAATCCCGATCAGATTGTCGATGCGCACAAACGGCTGATTTCGACGGCAGCTGTAAACACTCACGACTACCGCGAGCGTGTGCCTGCCTTGGTCGAATCCGGCGTGGACATCCTGGGTATCGATTCCTCGGACGGGTTCTCATCCTATCAACGCGAGACGATTGAATGGATCCGCGCGCAGTATCCCCAGATTCCCGTCATCGGAGGCAACGTCATTACTGGTTCGGGATTCGAGTATCTAGTTGACGCGGGCGCTGGTGCGATGAAGGTGGGAATGGGGGGCGGATCCATTTGTATTACGCAAGAGCAGAAGGGAACTGGACGCGGATTGGCCTCGGCGATCATCGATGTAGTGGCTGCGCGCGATCGATATGCTGACAAGACAGGAATGCACATCCCAATCATTGCCGACGGCGGCATCGTGACATCCAAAGATGCAGTGATTGCTTTGGCTTTAGGTGCTGACGCAGTGATGATGGGCCGCTACTTTGCGCGGATGGATGAAAGCCCCACGAGTAAGCTCCGAATCAATGGTCGGACGATGAAACCCTACTGGGGCGAGGGATCTGCACGGGCACGCGAATGGAGTCCGGCCCGCTACCGCCATGCCTCATTCCTCGAAGGCGTGGAAGGGTTCGTCGAGTATGCAGGCAAGCTGGCTGACAACGTGCCGCAGTTTGCCAGCAAGATCACAGCTGCGATGGCATCCTGCGGCTGTGCGAGCATCGCCGAGCTTCATGACAAAGCTGAACTAGAGTTGGTCTCTGGCCTATCCATCCGCGAAGGCAAGGTGCACGACATCCTGCAGTTTGGCGGTGGTGAGCGCGATTCGCTGAGTAGCTGGAGTATCTGATCGCAACATCTGCTATGCTACGTGGGAATTTCTGGCTACTAGATCCATAGCCTTTGGGAGGGTCTGCGATGTTCAAAGAGATCTCACCGCTGGATGGGCGGTATGCGGCAACGTTGGAACCACTGGGCGATGTCTTCTCTGAGTTTGCCTTGGTCCGCGAACGATGTGTGGTCGAATGTCTATATCTCAAGGCGCTCGATGCCACGAGAGTCTTCCCATCGCTAACTGCAGATGAGACGAATCGGATCAACGAAGCAGCGGCTTCGTTTAATGAAGACGACTTTGCTCGCGTGAAGGAGATTGAGTCTGAGACGAAGCACGATGTGAAGGCGTGCGAGCTGTTTTTGAGAGAGCGACTGCAGCTGGCGAATCCCGAGATGATTCACTTCGGCCTGACCTCAGCGGACATTAACAATCTTGCGACAGCACGAATCCTCACTTTTTACAGAGATAGGCATCAGTTGCCCCAGCTTAGAGAGATCATCGCTGTCCTGGCTGATCTCGCCGAAGCCTGGAAATCAACGCCATTCCCGGCACGAACCCATGGCCAGCCTGCTAGCCCAACGACAGCAGGCAAGGAAGTGGCCGTCTTTATCTCGCGACTTCTCCGGCAAGCCCGTCGGCTGGAGGTTCATCGATTGAGAGCCAAGCTGAATGGCGCGACAGGAACCTACGCAGCATTTGCAGTCGCTGCCCCCGAAATCGATTGGCCCGCCTTCTCGAAACGCTTTGTAGAAAACATGAATTTGGAATGGAATGCCTGCACGACGCAGGTCGAGAGCGGTGATAGCTTGGCCCAGTATCTGGATATAACAGCTCGCATTAACAGCATCGTTCTCGATCTGGATCTGGACCTCTGGCAGTACATCTCGCGTGGGGAAATAATCCAGAAGCCAGTGACAGGCGAAGTGGGATCTTCGACGATGCCACACAAGGTCAATCCCATTCGGTTCGAGAACAGCGAAGGCAATATTGTCATTGCCAACGCACTACTGCCTGCGCTGGCCAGCAAACTGACCCAATCGCGAATGCAGCGTGACTTGTCTGGCTCGACTGTGCAGCGAAACGTTGGCGTGGCCTTGGCTCACAGTTATCTAGCGCTCCAGCAAACAATGCAGGGATTGGGCCGCATCGGTATCGATCGAGAGGTTGCGCTTCAGCATGTGGAGTCGCATCCTGAAGTCCTTGCCGAAGCCATTCAGACGATTCTTCGCGCCGAAGGTGTTGATGATCCCTACGCACTACTGAAGACACTAACGCGGGGCCAGACGTTATCTATCAAAGATCTACATACCTGGATCGACGGTC